>CAZOQT010000070.1:0-1929 GCA_964582265.1 uncultured Candidatus Peribacteria bacterium | reverse complement strand
CTAAAGCCTCATCCAAGGACATACCTAATAGGCTATTTATTTTAAGATGCTCCGGACTTCCTTCCTCTGGAGTCATTTCATAAAGCAGTTTATCCACGATTGCTTCATCCACAATCAGGTCATTTTGTTCTGGATTTTTCATACGCATAAATTTTTACGATAACTATCATATTCCTGCTCCTTGGAAGAATAATGGATTTTTTCACTCAAACGTACTATTTCTGAAGCAATAGCTGATTTTTGCGAATCAGTAAGCGCACCCATATATTCTTTTTCTAATTCTTCGATCCTCTCTATCACTTCCATACAATTTGGTTCACCGAATCTAAGCGTTCCATCGTCTTTAGGCAAAGCCTCTTCAGCCAAGGAAGCCGTTAATCCTGCATAAAATTCATCAATCACAACTTGGATCTCCTGAGGATTATTATCATTGGCAGCCTCGGAAGCGAATTTAACCTTTTCCAATTTTTCCGGATCAACCGTTTCTAATGCGTAGCCGCGCGAGTCAATCATTTCTGTAATATATGTTAGACCATAATCTATAATATTAAAAAGATTTAGTCAACCGTCCTTTAGCCCCAACTTGCAAAACCCCAGTTTAAGCCTATAATAGTCACGGTTTTTATACTTTATGGTTTTAATCTTTCATTTAACTCACCTATTATGAATACCGCTTGGATCATTATTGCTGTAGTCGTCTTATTAGTGATTTTCGCTATCAGCATTTACAACGGCCTTATCCAGCTTAAAAACAAGGTAGATGAAGCTTGGGCAGACATTGAAACACAATTAAAACGTCGTTATGACCTTATCCCAAACATCGTTGAAACAGTTAAAGGTTATGCCACTCACGAAAAATCAACCTTCGAAGAAGTAACAAAGGCCCGCAATATGGCTATGGGCGCTGGCACTTTAGAAGATAAAGCACAAGCAGAAAACATGCTTTCCGGAACTTTAAAGAGCTTGTTTGCACTTGCGGAAAATTATCCACAGTTACAGGCAAACCAGAACTTTATGGAACTTCAGAACACGCTTAAGCAAATCGAGGAACAACTTCAACTCTCCCGCCGTTACTACAACGCTACAGTCCGCGACTTTAATGTTAAAATCGAAGTTTTCCCAAACAATATTTTTGCCGGCATGTTTAACTTTACAAAACGCGCTTTCTTTGAGGTTGGTTCCGCTGCTGAACGCGAAAATGTAAAAGTTTCTTTTGATGCAAAATAAGCCTCTTTTTAACAAGGGACAAGAAGCTAAACTTAAAAAATCGCTGGGAACATTACAAAAAGCCACCTGGCAGTTTAAGGCTTTTATATCATTCTTTTTAGCATTCTTTTTTGTTCTGTTTTTTATTCTGGGATTTCCAGCTATTACACAATTATTAGAAAGATATTTTCCTTCAAACAACTGGTCCATCCCCAAATTTAACGTCAAAATTGAACTGCTTGAGGACGGCCGCACACTGGTTAAGGAAAACATTCAGGCTGATTTCAGTAAAGAAAAACACCATGGCATTTTTAGATATGTTCCCCTTTATTATAATGATGCCCAAAATCAAAAAATGGATTTAGGGCTAAACACGGAAAACGTTACCGATAATCTTGGTGAAATGGTTTATTATACGCGTTACTATGACCAGGACTCCATGATTTTGCAAATTGGCAGCCCTGATCAACTGGTTAACAATCTGACAGATTATTTCATTGAATACACTTCCAATCACGCCATACGCCACTACCCTGATCATGATGAGCTCTATTGGAACGCTACCGGTAATGATTGGCCGGTTAACATCCAACAATCAACAGTTGAGGTCACGTTCCCAAAAAATCTTGACGCGCAAAAAATAAAACTGACTTGCTTTAGCGGGAGCACCGGTTCAAAAGAACAAAATTGCACAAGTTCAATTGATAAAACTGAAGACGGTAC
>CAZOQT010000069.1:0-2085 GCA_964582265.1 uncultured Candidatus Peribacteria bacterium | reverse complement strand
TTGGCTCCGACTACATCGCCGAAATTTTCAAACTAAATCAAAAAGAAAAAAACTTCCGTTTTATGTGTCCGGACGAAACCGAATCAAACAAATTCACTTCTTTATTTAAGGCCACAAAACGCGCATTCATGTGGCCAATCAATTCTTACGATGAAAATCTTTCACCTTCCGGCCGCGTGATGGAAATTTTGAGCGAGCACACCATTCAGGGCTGGCTACAGGGCTACGTTTTAACAGGTCGCCATGGTATGTTTGCCACCTACGAAGCTTTTGCCACCATTGTAAGCAGCATGGTCGATCAATACGCAAAATTCTTGAAACTTTCATCCAAGGTTTCTTGGAGAAAGCCAGTTTCTTCGCTTAATTATTTGCTAACTTCCGTTGGCTGGCGTCAGGAACATAATGGCTATTCACACCAAAATCCAAGTTTTATTAGCAATTTATTAGAAAAGCACGGCAAATTCTGCAGCGTATATTTGCCTGCCGATGCCAACAGTTTGTTGGTGACATTGGAAGACTGCTTCAAACGCACAAACAGCATTAACGCGATCGTGGTAAACAAAAATCCTCTACCACAATGGTTAACACTTGAAGAAGCGCGCGCAGAACTAAAAAATGGGCTAGGCATTTGGAACTGGGTAAATAAGGATAACCCGCAGCACAACGAAAATCCTGATGTAGTAATTGCCGCTTCTGGTGACGCGCTAGTGATTGAATCTATTGCGGCGATTTCTATTCTGCATAAAATCGCACCTGAACTAAAATTAAGGTTTGTGAATGTTAGTGAATTAACTTCACTTGGTATTGGCGATGAACGTCATCCGCTAAGTGTTAGTGATCGGGATTTTAACAAGTATTTCACAGAAGATAAGCCGATTATTTACAACTTTCACGGCTATCCGGCAACCATCCGCAAATTAATTTACGGCCATCAAGCCATGGATCGCTTTTCCATTCACGGCTACAACGAAGAAGGCACAACTACAACTCCATTTAACATGATGGTCTTAAACAAAACCGACCGCTTTAACTTGGCGATCGACGCGCTTAAAAAAGCCGCTAAGCAAAATCCAGCCCTCGCCAAAAAAGCGCCAAAATTAATTCGCCAGCTAGAAGCAAAACTCGCTGAGCACGCCAAATACATTGTTAAATACGGCAAAGACATGCCAGAAATAGAAAACTGGCATTGGAATTGAAAATTTCTTAATTTTTAATTCGTTCGCAAATCCCCTCCGCGTCCATGCCGAATTTTTTGTATAGTTCTGCGGCTTTGCCTGATTCGCCAAAACCATCCATGCCAATTCGCATCACCTTCATTGGATAATTTTCGGACAAAACTTCCATCACCGCACTGCCAAGCCCACCCACAACCTGATGATCCTCCACCGTCACAATTTGGCGCGCCTGTTTGGCACACTCCACAATTAAACCCTCATCAATTGGCCGCAAGGAAGGAATATTAACCACCATAGTCGAAATTCCCTCACGCTCCAGCATATCCCGCGCCTGCAAACTAACCGCCACCGCAGTACCAATCGCAAAAATACACACATCAGTCCCCGCAGTATATACATGCCCTTTGCCAAATTTATAACCGTTGCGCACTACTTCTTTTCCCCATTCATCATTTTCATTATGTAGTACGGGAGAAAAACCAACCGGCAAACGCAAATAAGTTGGGCCAAAGTCACCCATCATCGCCTCTACCATTTTTTTAGTTTCCAGCGCGTCCGCCGGACACAAAACTTTCATATTTGGAATAGCCCTCATAATAGCCAAATCTTCCAGCGCCTGAAAAGTTCCACCACCATCACCATTAAAGATTCCCCCACCGGCACCCACAATTTTCACATTTAAATAGGGGTAAGCAAGCGCGTTTCTAATTTGCTCCCAAGCTCTTCCCGCAGAAAACATGGCATAAGAAGTCACAAATGGAATCTTGCCACGAACAGTAAAACCAGCCGCAGCAGAAATCATATTTTCTTCCGAATTTCCAAAATTAAAATAGCGAGAAGGGTATGCCAAAGCAAAACCAGAAGTATTCATAAATTTGCTGCTGTTGGCATCCAAAACCACCACATTTTT
>CAZOQT010000068.1:0-2431 GCA_964582265.1 uncultured Candidatus Peribacteria bacterium | reverse complement strand
AGAGCCTGCACCAATCAATTTTTTTTCAAATGGCAGATCTGAAACAAGTTGATTAATGCGTTTAGTAGGCATTTTGTTCAATTATGAATTACAGATGAACTATAAAAAGAAAATGCTGCTTTGTAAAGGTTCAAAATAGCATATCAAATTTCCTCAAAATCCATTAAAATATTGCAGAATTCTTTTTCCTTATAAATGAAAGAAACTGCAGAAATCAGTCAAAAAAATTTCACTAAAGAGCCACTTCGCATTGCGATCGATATTCGTGAAGCTGGTCACGAAAAGACAGGAAAGGGCTGGTACACGTATAATTTGGTGCATTCACTTTTAAAAATAGATTCGCATAACGAGTATATTTTTTATACCGATCAAAACAAAAACCCTTTCAAAGAATTTAAAAACGCTCATATTAGAACCATTCCCGGTAAATCTTTAATGTGGCATTTTAACGTAATTAAAGATCTAAAAAAGACATTCGCAAACGGATTACCATTTGATCTTTTCTTTGCTCCCACAAGTTACATAATTCCCTGTTTTGCTCCAAAAAATTTGCGAGTGATTATTACTGTTCATGATCTTGTCGCTTTTTTATTTCCAAGCACGCACAATACAAAAGCCGTAATAATTGAAAGACTTACACTCAAAAAAGCTCTTAAGAAAGCTGCAAAAGTGTTTGTAGTTTCACAAAATACAGAGAATGATCTTTTAACACGTTTTCAGTATCCAAAAGAAAAAATTCACGAAGTTCCATGCGCGCCCGCCGATTTTTACAAAGAAGAAATTAGCGAAAAAGAACTGACTACCTTTAAGAAAAAACATAAATTGCCAGACCGATTTATTTTGGCGGTTGGCACTTTGGAGCCGCGCAAAAATTTTTCTACACTTATCAAGAGTTTTGTCATAATTAAGCGCAGAAATCCAGATTGTAAATTGGTGATCGTGGGCAAAAAGGGGTGGAAGTACAGTGCAATAGAGGACGCGTTAAAAAAATATCAGCTGGAAAATGATGTTATTTTTCCTGGTTATTTGGAAGATGACGAGCTACGCAAAACTTATCATTTAGCCAGCGTTTTTGTATTTCCATCTTTATATGAAGGCTTTGGAATACCACCGCTAGAAGCCATGTCTTGCGGATGTCCTGTGGTTAGCTCTAACGTTGCTTCACTGCCAGAAGTCATCGGCGATTCCGGACTTTTAATCGATCCCAAAAATGCGCACAAATGGGCAGATGCCGTTTGCAGTTTATTGGATAACGAACAGACCAGAAACATGTTGATCGAACGCGGAAAACGGCGCGCCGAAAAATTCAGTTGGGAAAATTCAGCAAAAATTGCTCTGGAGGTTTTTGAAAGTTTTGCCAGATAGATTTTTTATTGATTACATATGCACGGCCAAATTAAACAAAATACAAAACAATTGGAAAAAATGGGGTTTACACGCCGTGGGGCCAGGAGCAGGGCTAGACGCGGGGCAAAGCGCGGAGCGTCATTAATTATCGCGCTCGGCATTATCACTATAATTACGCTGCTCGGAATCGGAATCTCTAGTTATGTTGTTTCCGGCTTGAAGGATTCTGCAAACATCGCACGGTCGAATGAGACTTACTACGCGGCAGAAGGCGCGCTAGAAGCCGGACTTTTAGTAAATGCCCAAAAGGGCGCGGGGTATAGCACAAATGGCTTGCAGCCAGCGTATTTTGGCAAGTATGTGCAATGTGGAGCGAATGATAATGACTGTTTAGCTAGAACACCCAAATATAAAATTCAGGGGCAGGTGGAAAAAACTTTTGCTTCTGGGGCAAAAAATGGATGGTACAGTATTCCTGCGCCAGGGACAGGCAATGTTGGAACTGGGTGTGACCCACTGAATCCTCCGCTTGGGCTGGTTTATTTTAACAAAGGTGATGGCAAATTTTACTCTACAAATGAAAATAATTATGATGCTGTAGAGCCGGAAGATAACCCATGCAATTGGAATAAAATTAAGCCGGGAGAATCGGTTAATATTCCGCTTTATTACACACAGGAGGATGGCACCACAGTCAATATTTTAGATGCGAATTCCGCCTTTGAACTACGCGTACGGACAGCTTGTGAAACTGATAATACAAGTCACTATTGTCTTACACGTCCAGGTTTGGATTTAACCACAGGAAACAAAGATTATGGTTATGATGATCCGATCATGAATTGGCAAATCACCGCTACAGATAAAAATGATGCCGGTAAAAATTATGTTTTGTCGGCAGTTGTTAATTATGATTTCTTTTCTCAATGGCTTAAATCCTCAATAATTACAGAAAGTGAAATCAATGTTTATCCTGTACTTAGTACTGCGCCTAACACAGGAAATGCCGGAGTAGATTCAAAAGGATGTAATGGGGCAATTATTAATTTTTTAATTAATAAGGACGATCCCAAATGTACGCAGT
>CAZOQT010000067.1:2059-2533 GCA_964582265.1 uncultured Candidatus Peribacteria bacterium | reverse complement strand
TTAACGTTTTGGGGTCAATTGAAAAAACTTTTTTTTCTAAATCCGTCTCCTCCCCAAGCACAATTCTGTCAAACAATTCTGGTCTGATTATATTTTCGTCCTGTAAAACATTTTCTAACCCGCACCTTACTCTTGTGACTATTTCCCATGGAAAAGGCTTAATTAAATTTGCCATTCCATCCATGCCAATTTTTTTGGCCTGTTCTGCAATAGCAGCTTTTAAATTCCTTATTATCATTTTCCCAGCTAAGATTTGCCTGATGCTTTGCGCGGGCACACCTAGCTTTGTTGCCAAGGTTAAATATCCATCCTTAATAGCATTCCGAGAAACTACCGAAGCTTCTCCGTCAGCTTTCGGATCAATAAAAATGAGGGCAGCGGCTTTATCCAGGTGTTTTTGATATATTACATATCTTTCAAACGCCCCTTCTTTTTGTGTAACTTGCATTTGATATAACAGCGGCGCTTTAGCTT
>CAZOQT010000067.1:0-2049 GCA_964582265.1 uncultured Candidatus Peribacteria bacterium | reverse complement strand
CGGATTTGCCCTGATTGCCTTCTCTTTTAGAGTTTCTTTTTGCGCTTCAAAAATAAGATCAACAGGTGTGATTTTACTCATGGCTAAACCGTTTTCTGATGCAGCATCATGTTGCTTGACTATTAACGACCCAATCTCTAAAAACTGGGCAAGTGTCTCTTCATCACAAGATAATAAAGTTTGAATAATAGAAGCCAGAGAAAATTGTTTTCCCGCGAGCAGTATTATTTTGCGATCACCATTACCGTCTGCCAACCTTAAAGGAGATAAGGGCTCAGCTAATTCAGATATCCTGGTTTCAATACTGTAAGCGGAAGGCGCTGTAGTAGGGCGTTTACAAGCTTCTTGTGTGAAGGCCCCTCCATCATCGAGCTTAGTATCGCGCTCAGCATCACCCTCCCCGTCCAAAGGTATAAATAAATCGATAGATTCGTTAGTCATAATTTTGTCAAACAAGATTGCCACTTTAGCACCTATGCGCATATCTGTCAACTAATCCAGGGCGCACTAATCGCAAAACGTATTAATTTTCTTTGGCTTCAAACATTCAGGAAACTTGTCAAACGAACCTTTCAAAATAACGCTGTGAATCTTGCAACCTACACCCCTTTAGGATAAAATGTTACGGATTTTCGTATCGTAATTTATGGCTTTCTTTAGACGTCTTCCTCAGGCACGAGGAAATTACTATTTGGCTTTGGACATTGGTACTGAATTTGTAAAAGCTCTAATTTGTTCAGCGGAGGGCGACAAAGGTAGAGTTCTTGGAGTTGGAAAAAAAAGACAAAGATTGGGCGACATGCAAAGTGGCGCAGTTACAGACATTGCAGCGGTAATCAATAATTGCCAGGAAGCAATTCACCAAGCAGAAAAAATGGCTTCTGCTTCGGCAAGTAAGCTTATTATGGGTATTGCGGGGGAATTGGTAAAGGGCGCTACTACGACCATAAGCTATACGCGTCGCGAACCAGATACCAAAATCGACCTGGCTGAACTTAAAAATATTGTGCATAAAGTCCAATGGAAGGCTTTTGATGAAGTAAGGTCTGAATTGGCTTTTGAAACAGGCTATAACGAGATTGATGTAAAACTCGTGAATGCAGCGATTGTGGGCGTGCAAATTGATGGATATAAAGTTTCCAATCCGCTTGGGTTTCAGGGGAAAGACGTTACTATTTCTATTTTTAATGCCTTTGCGCCACTTGTTCACTTTGGTGCTTTGCAAACCATTGCGGCGGAACTCGACATGGATTTAATGGCAATTACAGCTGAACCTTATGCTGTTTCCAGATGCATGGGATATGAAGATGGAGGAAACTTTAGTGGCATTTTTGTGGATATTGGAGGTGGCACGACCGATATTGCCGTCGTAAGAAATGGTGGAGTAGAAGGGACAAGGATGTTTACATTGGGCGGCCGTACCTTTACTAAGCGCCTGGCTCAGTCATTGAATATTTCTTTTGAAGAAGCGGAAGATATTAAGTTGGCTTATTCTAACGATAGGCTTGAAAAGCAATCACATAAGATTGTGCGCGAAGCTATGAAAAGCGACTGCGAAGTTTGGCTTTCTGGTGTGGCGCTTACGCTGAGTGAATTTGAGCATGTGGATGTTCTGCCTTCCAAAGTTTTATTATGCGGAGGAGGTTCACTGCTACCAGAAATTAAAGAAGTTCTGGAAAGCCGAGAATGGACCCAAAAACTTCCCTTCCCTAAAAAGCCACAGATTAGCTTCATGCAGCCAAAAATGATCAGCAACATGACTGATGAAACAAAACAACTTAAAGATGTCCAGGACATTACTCCTCTGGCGCTTGCGAATATTGCGCTTGAATACATGCAGGAGGAACAGATTTTATCTAAACTTTTAAAGAAAGTTGTGCGCTTGATGCAGATTTAGGTAATTAATAATTAGTAATTGTGGATGGCTATTAATAAAAAGAATCAGGCAAAAAATGAAACTGCAAAAAATGCTGAAGAAAAGATTATGGCAACTCGGCGTATTGGTAATACCGCCGAACAGGAAGACGCTGGAATAAATCCAAAAGCTTT
>CAZOQT010000066.1:1471-2815 GCA_964582265.1 uncultured Candidatus Peribacteria bacterium | reverse complement strand
AAGTTTTTTTCTTTTTGATTTAGTTTGAAAATTTCGGCGATGTAGTCGGAGCCAACTAGTGTGTTGCCAAGCAGAATTTGTCCGCGGGCCGAATTTTTGCTTAATTTAATCGCAAATTTTTCCAAATTTGGCAGGTTTAATTTTTTGCGAACGTTACCGCCAATTGCGTCTTTACACATACCCATGCGGGAATCCGAGTCAGCTTTGTTTGCGCCGCGTGTTGTGCCGCGTGCAGATTTTTTTGGTACAAACTCCAAAACTTCCGGTAGTGGATGGCCTTTTTTATCGACCAGTTCCGGAAATTTGTAACTTTCTAGCCAGTTTTTAATTAGCTTAAAGTGTTCAGAATTTGTTTTTGGATCGCCAATTGGAATGCCGTGTGAATGGTATGTTCCTTCCACTTTGTGGCCATCGGCATGTTTAATTCCGGTGCGACCTTTGATTGATCTGTAAATAATCATCGGCCAGCGTGGCTTAAGCACAGCCTCTTTTTGGCTACGTGCCTTTTTTTGGATGGCGCGAATTTTTTGATATGCAAGTTCAAGCGTGTCGATCATTGCTTGATGATTTTGTTGGTTGGGATCCGTGTCATCAACAATAAATGGCTCGTAACCGTATCCGCTAAAAAGATTGATGAGCTCTTGATCGCTCATGGTAGCGTAAATAGTCGGGCCGGTAATTTTGTAGCCGTTGGCGTGTAAAATTGGCAGCACTGCGCCGGACTCAGCCGGATTCAAAAATTTATTACTGTTCCAGGCAGCGGCCATAGGACCAGTTTCGGCTTCGCCATCGCCCACAACACAGGCTACTATTAAATTTGGATTGTCTAAAACCGCACCAAAAGCAGTGGCAAGACTGTAGCCAAGTTCACCGCCTTCCACAATCGCGCCCGGTGTTCCTGGGTTGGTGTGGCTTGGGAATCCACCTGGCCAGCTAAACATGCGGATTAATTTTGTTGTGCCTTTTTCGTCACGCTGAAGTTCCGGATAAAATTCTGCCAAGGCGTTTTCCGCGAACAGATTGGCAATTACAGCAGGCGCGCCATGACCAGGTCCGGCGATGAACATAAGATGCGGATTTTTTGTGTGCGCGTCTTCGGTGTCGGTTTTGTGCTTGCTGATTAGGTAATTTAAATGCGCGTAAATAAAATTCAATCCCGGCACTGTACCCCAGTGACCAAGAATGCGATCCTTAATGTGCTCAACCTTAAGCGGTTCGCGCATTAGGCAATTATCTTTAAGATAAAGTTGCGCGGCGCCAATGTAGTCGGTGTAGCGAAGATATTTTGTAAGCCAGGCAATTGCTTTTTGATCTACGTTTTTTTGTTTTGGTGAATTTTTCATG
>CAZOQT010000066.1:0-1371 GCA_964582265.1 uncultured Candidatus Peribacteria bacterium | reverse complement strand
TTTTAATTTGATTGTAACTTTCTACCGCCTCTTTTGCGCCTGCGGCCAATAGTTCTGTTTTTGGTAGGCCTGTGGTTAGCGCGATGCACTTAATTCCTGCGGCATTTGCAGCTTGTATGCCGTTTATTGCGTCTTCAAATACTATACATTCTTCTGGCTTTAAACCCAATTTTTCGGCTGCTTTTAAGAAGATATCGGGAGCTGGTTTGGATTTTTGAACATCCTGATTTGTGACGATCACCTCAAAAAAATCACGAATGCCTACACGCTTAAGAATAATTTCTATGCTGTCTAATCTGTTACCAGAGGCCACGGCCATTTTTAGGCCTTGGGTCTTCATGCGTGTCAAAAAATCCTTAATTCCGGGAACCGCTTTAATTGTATTTTCTGCCAGCATGCGATCATAGACCTGTTTTTTTTGGTTGATGATTTGTTCTTCTTCCTCTGGCGTTATTTTGCGATCATGTTTGGCAAAAGTCTCTGGAACAATGCAGTGACCGCCTTGTCCGGCAAAAGCGTAATCGTCCTCACGCGTGTATTTTATGCCATATTTGCTAAAGACTTCGGCATATGCCATTGCGTGAAATTGCTGTGTCAAAGTGAGTGTTCCGTCCAGATCGAAGATTAGACCTTTGAGCATGAGTTTTTTTGTTTTACATTAAACCAAAATAGTCGCTTTATTATACCATTTTTGGGGCAAAAAAGCTACTTTTATATTGGCGCCTCTGATGAGGTGTATTAACTTGCCAAAATTTGGCTTTGTGGCTAGAATAAGGCCCAGTTTTGCGTATTTGTACAAACTTATGCTCCCATTTCAAAACACTACAATTTACAGGAATACTATTACCTTAACTGGCGATCTTTTGCGCTTTTTTGAAGAGAAAAAAACAAGTGCGGTTTTTTTGAATAATATTCAGCAGGAAGCTTTGAATCTGGTGAAAAATTTAGCAAAGGCTTTGGCAAAAGATGAGAATGAAGAAAGGCAAGAATTCATGAAGCTAACACGGGAAAGTATTTATGGCTTAATTAGTCTGGTAGAAGTTGCGCAAAAAGAATTTGGTGATGGCCAAGAAATGAAGCTGATTTTGCAAAGACTAATTCAGTTGCAACAGGAATTTAACAATTTTCAAAAAAAGAAGCGGATCTTAATTTTAACTTCTGCTTATGGGCAAGGTCATATGAGCGCTGCTAAAGCTATAAAACAGGGTATAGAAAAAAAATATGGCCATGATTTTTTAATTGAGGTAATTGATTTTGGAAAAATTTTGAATGCCAGTTTTGATAAAGTCACAGCTAAAGTATATGAGGGGTCCACAAAATTTACTCCAAGTATTTATAAGCTTTTTTTTGATGGCACCGACGCAAAGTGGC
>CAZOQT010000065.1:0-2910 GCA_964582265.1 uncultured Candidatus Peribacteria bacterium | reverse complement strand
CCGGAGCATCTTAAAATAAATAGCCTATTAGGTATGTCCTTGGATGAGGCTTTAGAAGTTGCGGATCCAGAGATAGAGGATTGTTTACTTTCTATTTTTGAAAGTATTTGTGAGGTGCTGCCAAAAGACGAGAGAGCTGTTCTTGAACAAAGCAGAATTTTTTCAATGGAAAAATTGTTCAAGAGCGAACCAACGCTTGTTCGTGCGGTAAATTTAGCACGATTATATGAAGCTTATGGCGATTATGAGGCGGCGATTAAGGTTATGGAAGGATTTTATAATGAAAAGTTACTGATACAGGAACAGATTATTATATTGAGTAACCTGGCAACATTTTATAGTGAGATGGGCAATTTTGATAAGATTGTAGAATGTTGTGACCACTTAACTCTTTTGAAGCCATCTGTTGAAACCTATTTAACAAAAGCGGAAGTTTTAAACTGTAACGGCAAAGCGAGTGAAGCTTTGCAGGAGATTGAAAAGGCATTTGCTCTAAAGCCTGAATCTAATCAAAAAACTGCCAAAATCTGGTCCACGTATGCGGACATATTATTTGAGCTAATGGACTATGAAAAATGTTATCAAGCTTTAAAATGTTGTTTACAATTTGATCCTTTAAATGGGCAAGCATTAACTATGCTAGAGGTGCATTTTATTTTACCTTTTACGCTTAGGGAAGTTGTAAAGTCAGGCAATCAGCCGTTTAATGCAAAATTATTTGATGGTATGGATGAAATTTCTAAAGCAATGAAACAAAAGAAAGACTTATCTTTGCCACCAATTTTTGGGAACGGTCAATCTGATAATGACAAATACGGTGTAAACTAGAAACTAGGTCTGGGGCGTAAATTCTTGAGGTGTTGACGTATTTTCTACAAGCAAATTAGCCAAGTTATTTTTATTTCCGTAAAGAATTTTAATACCTTCCGGCAGTGATTCCAAAAATTTGTGGCCATAGGATTTTTGTAGTAGCCGAGTGTCTAAAATCACAATACTGCCGGTGTCTTTACTGGAGCGGATAAGTCTTCCAAAGCCTTGTTTAAACCGCAGAATGGCCCGTGGAACCTGGTAGTCGTTAAAAGCGTCTACGTATTTGCGGGACCTGGCAGAAATAATTGGATCGTCCGGCGGATCAAAAGGAAGTTTCTGCATGATCACGCAAGTCAGGTCGCTGCCTTTAATATCCACGCCTTCCCAAAAACTGGCGGTGCCCAAAATGGCGCATTTATCTGGTTCATCTTTAAAATGTTCCAAAATTTTGCCGCGGCCGCCGGTAATGTTTTGGCCAAGTACGGTGAATCCTTCGGCTTTTAATTTTGGGGCGATCTGGTGAAAAGTAGCGGCGAGAGCTTTTTTAGATGTAAAGAGTGCTAAAGTCCTTCCACCGTTTTTTTTGATGATTTCGTAAATTAAATTGGCGCAGCTTAAAAAGTAACCTTCGGTGGCTGGTTCGGGCAGATCTTCCGGAATTAAAATTTTGACCTGATCCGGATAAGAAAAATGAGAAGGGAAAGTGAATTCATGAAATTTATCGTTCAAGGCCAGCTGTCCACGAATGTAATTAAAATTACCGTTAGTGCGGAGTGTAGCGGAAGTCAATACGGCACTTTTCTTTTTGCCGAACAGTAGGGTGTGAAGATTTTCACCGATTGAAAGCGGTGCGCACTTTAGGCCAATGCTTTCTTCCGGACTTTTAAATAACCAGGTGATGTCGTTATGCTTGGTTTCCGCAAGTAGTACTTTGTGTAGGTCTATAAGCCGTTTTTCGCTTTCAAAGATGTTGGATTTAAGGTCTGCGAGCAGGTTTTTGGTGGCCTGCGTTGGGTTTTCTTTTGTGTCTGCGGCGCTTTCGGTTTGAATTTGCAAAATTGTGAGGAAATCTTTAATTTTAGTTAAGACTTCATTGCCATTTTGGACTACGGTTTTGGCTGAGTCCATCACTTTTAGCCAATCAGCCGAATTGAGTGAAGAAGAATTCAGATTTAACTCATATTGAAACTGGAAAGTGTCCAACTCTTTTTCCAAAAAAATCCCAATCAAACCAAAGAAGATTTCAATACGGGAAATTAAATGGTTAAGTTCATTTTTGTTTTGAGAAAGATTGGTTTGATTCTGGCCGGTTTGCTCGCTTGGGAGGTGAATGGACTGCAAAATGCGCTCAATTTTTTGGAAAGGCTTAAGAAATTGATTTAAGGTTAGCGTAATAGTTAGCGCATCTGTTGTGATTTTTTCAAGATGATGGGCTTCATCCACAATCAAATAATTGTAATCGGGAAGCAGGGGAGTTTCGCTGATTTCATTTTGAATCAGAATCGCATGATTGATGATAATAAAGTCTGCTGCTTCTGCGGACGCGCGAGCTTTCATAAGATAGCACCCTTGTTTATATTCTTGGTCATCATGCGGGCAAACGTGATCCATACAGCAAATTTCGTCGATCATAGTGAACTCTTTGCCTTGCAGTGTGAGTTCAGTTAAATCGCCGGTAAAAGTGGGTGCATCTGTGTGAGTCGCTTGGTCCGTGCGTGCCATCCACAAAAAAATCTTAATTAAAAAAATGACCTCATAATCATCAAAAAAATCCTTGTTCAGAAATTGTTCAAGGCGCTTTAAAGAAAGGTAATTGCGACGGCCTTTAAGTATGGCTACTTTTAATTTAAAATTGGGATTTAGTTTTTGTAGTGCGCTTTCTACAAGTGGCAAATCTTTTTGCATAACCTGATTTTGAAGGTTGTGCGTGTAGGTAGAGATGACAATTTTTTCTTGGTTGGAAGCATTCCAAATTGCACTGCTCAGCAAATATGCGGTAGTTTTGCCCGTACCGGTTCCGGCTTCTATTAGCGCAGAATGGTTTTGGGTAAATGATTCCAGAATTTTTTCGCTCATTTGCTTTTGGAATGGACGCATTTC
>CAZOQT010000064.1:0-3062 GCA_964582265.1 uncultured Candidatus Peribacteria bacterium | reverse complement strand
AAATGATTAATTTGCGTGATTTAAGCAGGCCAAGCACGAACAGCCCAACGGCAAAGGCAATGTATCCGGAACGTGAATAGGTCAAAAAAAGCGCAATGGAAAGGATGATAATACTTATGGAATAGAGCAGTCGCGGCTTGTTTTCTTTTGCGTAAAGAAATAATGCAAAGCAGATCATTAAAATAAACGAGAAAAATCCTCCTACAAAATTTGGATCCATCCACGTGGAGACAAGACGATAGCGATGAGGATCCCAGCCAAATTCGACCAGAGTTCCAAGGTCTGGATAAATGATTAACTGAATAAAGCCGCCCAGCGCTATTAAAACGGCAGAAATAATAGTGGCAACAACTATATGTTCACTTTGCTTCTTGGTATGTACAAAATCCGGGATGCTTAAGGCCAGGAGTGTATATTCAATGAACCTAATTAAATAAAAGGATCCGGATAAGGCTTCTGTAGGTTTAAGAAAAAGCAGGCTTTGGATGAGCGAAAAAATGCCGATTAAGCTGAAAAATAAAAGTGGTCTGCTAAAAGAATTTGGCTCCATCTTCTCGAAATTGAGCAGTTTTTTAATAATCCAAAGTCCAATATAAATACCTACAATTAAATCACTTAAAAGGATGCCGTTTTCTCCAAGGTATGGTAACCGGCTAAATTCACCTAAAACCGGTAAAAAAATGATAAGATAAATTCCTAAAATTGGTTTCTGCCAAAAGAGAATGGTTGTTGCCAAAAGAATTACGATTTCTGGCAGGGTTGGTGATTGGGCAGCGATAAAGTACCCTAATAATAGTGCAATCGCGGCGGTAGCAAGCCAGTAGATTCCTGTGGAGAAAGTTTCTTTTTTGATTTGCATGATGGTTCCTGGGAGGTTATGTTGCTCAGGGCTCATTCTTTCATTTTTTTTGTGGAAATACAATTATGGAAAAGAAACTGGAAAAAATTTTAGTGGCAACTTCTAACCAAGGAAAATTTAGGGAAATGGGGGAGGTTTTAAGGGATTTGCCATACAAAATAGTATCTTTAACAGACGTGGGAATTGCCGCTGATTATGAAGAAACTGGAGAAACTTTTGCTGAAAATGCTTTGGGTAAAGCCAGATATTATGCGACTAAATCAGGGTTAACCACAATCGCGGAAGATTCGGGAATTTTGGTGGAAGCACTTAAAGAACAGCTTGGGGTTAAAACCAGGCGCTGGGGAAAAGGAGAAAACGCGTCAGATGAAGAATGGATCGCCCATTTTTTGACAGTGATGAGTAAGTTTGAGAATGAAGATCAACGCAATGCGTGTTTTGTGTGCTGCGCGGCTTTGGCGATGGTAGATGAAAAAGCCAAAGTGATGGAAGAATTTGTGTTTGAAGGACGTACCGAAGGCGTGATCACAAAAGCACTGGAGGCGCCAATTTATGCAGGGTTACCTTTAAGTTCATGTTTTAGGCCGAATGGGTTTGCGAAAGTCTATGCGGCATTAGACATTAACGAGAAAAATCGAGTAAGCCATAGAGGAAAGGCTTTGCATTCCTTGGTCGATTTTTTGACGAAAGCATAAGTAGGAAAAATGTTTTTATTTATTACGCGAGAGTGTTTCTAAATAAAAATTTTCCTGTTGTCTTACAATTTGATCCCAGAGATGGTTATTGGCCCAATGGCGGGCTTTTTCGCCAAGATCTTTTTGTGTGGTGAAGTCTTCGGCCATGGCGATCATGGCTTTGGCAAAGGCAACTTCATCAAAGGGATTTATGAGCAGACCTTGATTCTTGACTATTTCCGCAAGGTTTTCTATGGCAAAAGCGATGGTCGGTTTGCCGTGCGCCGCAGCTTCTAATATGGTGAAAGGAAAAATTTCAAAACGTGAGGGTTGGACTAAGGCAATGCAATTTTGAATAAGTATTTCTTTAGATTGTCCTTGAACTTTGCCCTTATATATAACGTTTTTTAAGTTGTATTGATGAATTAAGCGGAAGAGGTTTTCTTGATCTTCTCCTTCTCCAGCAATGATCAATTTTAGATGTGGAGCCGTTTTTTGAAGAAAAGACATTGATTTTAAAAGGAAATCCAGCCCTTTATGGTAAAAAGTTATTCTTCCTAAAAATAAAAAATACGAAGCTGCTGGGTTGATGTTTGAATGCGGAGAGGCGTTGACTGGAAAAGTTTTGGAGATGCCGTTGGGAATGATTTTGACATGTGCGTTTTTATTTAGCCTGGCAATTTTTTTTGCCATGTTCTGCGTTAAGACAATGAAATTTTGGTAAGCCTTGGCTCCATATCTTTGAAAAATCCAAAACGGAAGGTGATGTTTTTGGGATGATTCTTCCGCAAAAAAACATTGTACTTGTGAAATGACCGGCTTGCGTGTGTAAATTGGGCTAAGCCCAAAAGTGAATGGGGAAATGTTGTCTTCTACGACCAAATCAAATTGATGTTTTCTGAGTTGAAATGGAATTGATAAAAAGTAAGAGACGTAACTCCAGGGGGCTTTTTTAAGGCCTATTCTTTGGTATTTGACGCCATCTTTAGTTTTGTTTTGCGCCCCTGCGTAATCCATGGTGACCACTGTTATTTCGTGCCCTATTTTGGCTAATCGGCGATTAATTTCGTATGTACGAACAGCTTGGCCGCCAGCAGTAGGGCTTTCTAAGTCATCAAAATCAAAATGTAAAATTTTCATTTGGTGGGAAATGACAACGTGGTTAGTTTAAAATTTTTGCGATCTGAAATAGGGCGTGGCTTTTGAATAATTTTTAAGATTATCCCCCAAAATAAGCCACAGCCATAGCTTATGTGAGTTAGTAAAAATAGCCACGGCATCACAAAAAATGAAGGTGGAGATTTGGAGAAAAACGCGACTTGGAGAGCAAAACTGAGGGCCAAGATAATATAAAGTATGGCAGGTAAAAGATACCAGCCAGGGTTATAAACGGACAGACTTATTAGGTATAAAACAAAAACCAGCGGCACTAAAAAAATGGGACTTACGTTGTTTGTGTGCTTAAAAAAATGCATAGTGCGGCCAATTCCCCAGCGGAAGATTTGTTTTATATATGCAGAAACTGTTTT
>CAZOQT010000063.1:0-3909 GCA_964582265.1 uncultured Candidatus Peribacteria bacterium | reverse complement strand
ATCCGCTATATCTGTTTGGACCATTCAATCCACTAACCAGAGCGGAAGCCGCAAAGGTTATTACAAACAGCCTTTAGAATTAAACCCTAAAGGTTGGGGGAGAGGGTTAGACGTATCAAGTGTCGTAGCATGCCAGAGACATCTTCTGGTGATTTGGAAGTTTTGGAAATAGCTAATTCCAAATCTAGTTTGGGATATGTTTTTTTAATTTCAGCAAAGCATCTTTCCGCCGCAACGCGATCTTCCAGTATGTAAATTTTGTTGCCGATTTTTATAATATTTTTGTTTTTGTGAATTGATTTCATTTTTTCAAAATCTTGATTACTTGCAATAAGTAAGCTTTCTAGTGGGTTTATAGCAGCTAAATGCGCGGGAATTTTATCTGGCGGGGCTGCTCCAAAACCGAGAGCTTTAAAAAATTCATCGTTATAAGGATGCGCCAATTCTTCATATGGCATTGCTGGTAGGTAGCAGACCGGCTTTGCTGTGTGTTCGCTACACAAATTTTGTAGTTCCAACATGGCAGCGTAAGCTTCAAGATTACTTATACTGCGATGCATGACGCGGGTTCCCAGCATTACCACAAATTGTCCGCGAAAAACGCTGGCAATTTCTTGCTGCCGTTTGGCAATTTGGTTTTGAATTCTTATCTCCAGTTCTCCGGAAGTTGGTTCTAAATTTGGATTTATTGGCGATTCATAAGCGTCAGTATCCAAAAAAGTGCCTGCTTTAAATACTCCCGATCTTGTGGGATCGAAAGCAGGATTTAGATGTGTGTTTTCTGGCGCATTTTTTACCATGCGCCACCTCCGCCTCCACCAAATCCGCCACCAGAAAATCCACCTCCGCCAAACCCGCCACTTCCACTTGAGCGTGGCGCGGAAGCAAGGGTTTGTTCCATTCTGCTGCTAAAGCTGTTTAAGCTGTTTACAAAATAGTAGGTAGAAAAATTATTCATGAAGTTTGGATTGCTGCTTTGATACCAGCTTGGGGGTGTTTTATAAATTCCTTCAAAAGCTTTTGACCAGCGTTCGGCAACTCCAAAAGCCATGGCATAAGGTAGCAGTTTTTCAAAGATATTTTCTTTTTCCTGCCACTTGATGCGGTCAGTTTCCGCTGTGGAGATGTATTCTTCAAGACCCTTGATTTTGTAAAATGTCTCAACGCCTTTTTTAGTTTTGATTGGCATGAATTTGGAAAATCCCAAGCACAAAATGCCGCTTATTGTAAGGCCAATTGGTGCCGAAATCGAGGAGAAAACTCCACCATATATAGTGCTAAAGAACCCGATTGCAATAAGTCCAAATCCTACACCGAAATAAATTTTTCTGACTTTATCTGGACTAACCGGAAAGTAGCCTTTGGTTACAACTTCACTGTATATTTTGTCTTTAATGCCTGGAAGGAATTGATAAAATTTGTTCTTAAGAGAAGACAGTTTAATTTTATTTTCATTGTCAAAAACTGCGTTTAAAACCGCCAATTCATGAGCAAGTAAGGTGTTGTCTGTGTGAAAATCTTTAAGCAGTTCAAGTTCATAGTCGGTAGAATCGAACAATAACTTTTTTTCTTTAAGTTCAATAATTTTTAAATATCCCCTCACTGCTAAATCTACTATTGTTGCTGTAATATCATGAATATCAGCAGTTTCATCTAAGATAGTGCCGATTTCACTTGGGGATAATTTATCTGGCGCTTCATAATAAGGCATGATGGTGGTTTTGAGCCCATTTGTGCGGTCGCGGCCGCGGGTGTACCAAAGGTAAAATAAAATCGCAAAGGTGATAAATGGTAGAAAATATCCCCAGTTATTGCTTAAAAAATAAATTAATTTTTGAGTGGCAGTTGGTTCTTTTAAGATACCTTTAGGTAAAGAAACAGAAAATGTTAGCCCTTCACCTGGGATAAAAGTTTTAGAAGAAGTTACTGTGACGGTGCGGTTTTGGATTGTCGTCTTGCAGTCCTGTTCTTTGGATCCAAGGGTGCCAGTGTAGCAAATGCTTTTGACGTTTTTTAGTTCATCTGCAGTAAGATCTTGTGGCAAATTTATTGTAGCGGAAGCACTTAAAATATCGCTTTCCCACTTGTCGCCGGTGGGGTTCCAATAAATTTCGTCGTGATCTTTAAAATAAAGCGCGGCATGATCAACTTTGTAACTTATGTTATAAGTTGTTTTTTGGTCGGGAGTTATATCGGGGTCGCCGATTTTGTACATTATATAAGCACCTTCACGAGATTTGGTATATGGCCTTTCATCACCATTTTCATCGGTTATTTTTACATTGCTTAGGTTAATTGCAACTTTGTTGCCGTAATCGTCGCGATAATCTACAGGAATGTAGCGGAAAATTCCGTGATGTACACCAGGGCTTTTAGAAAAATCAGCCACAATTTTTTCGGTCACATTAATTGTACTGTCTTTTTGAATGTCTATTTGTGTGTCATAACTGGAAATGTTCCAGTCTGCGTAGGACTGGGCAATGGCAGAGGAAGGCCGTAAAAAGGGGAGTCCTATAAGTACGGTAATTCCGATTAGTCCGGAGATTAATTTGAAAAAGCTTTTTGTAATCAACGATTTCTTTAGATTTTTTTGTGATTTGTTCATGGGGATTTAGTTTGTGAGAATGTGTTTAGTTGTGAATTTTTTTGATGCTCTTATTTGTTACCAAGCGCCACCGCCACCACCGCCGCTGCCTCCACCGGAAAATCCACCGCCGCTGCTAAAGCCGCTGCCTCCACCCGATGAACGCGACGGGGCTGCTGCGGAAAAAGCTGAGCCCATTTGACTGCTCATGTGGCTTAAACTAGAGATAAAAATTCCGCTGTTAAAGCTGTTCATAAAATTTGGATCGCGGCCTTCATACCAATCCGGTGGGGTGGTATAAATATCAGCAAAAGCTTTGGTCCATTTATCAGCTAACCCTAAAACCATGGCATAAGGAAGCATTTTTTCAAAAATATTTTCCTTTTCCTGAAATTTAAGACGATCTTTTTCCGCGGTCTTAATATACTCAACCATTCCCAAAATTTGCACCGAAACATTAGAGCCGAGTGCAGTTTTTCTTGGCATTAATCGGCCAAATATAAAGGTTAAGATTGCGGCAAGTAAAAAGCTTGCACCTAGGGCAATTTCAAAACCAATTCCTAAAAAAAATGCCAGTCCAAAAAATACTGAGCCTACTTTTTCGTATTTAGTTATAACTTTTTCTGGAGAAACACTGTAATAGCCTTTATTTACAAGTCCATCGTAAATTTGAGTTTGAATTTTTTTATAACTTTTAGCAAAGTGAGTGTTTAGCGAACTAAGTTTGCGGGTTTGGCCTTCTTTAAAAATGCTCATTAAAAGCTCTTTTTCATAGTCTTTTAAAGTCGAATTGATGCTTGACTGTCCGCTTGTGCTATTAAACTCTTTAAGTTTAATAAATACATAATCTTTTTCTTCTAGTTCTTTGATTTTTATGTAGCCGCGCACACACAAATCTACGATAGTTGCGGATAGATCCTGGTCTTTAATGTAATCGCGGGTTAATGTGCCAATTTGTGCCGGTTTTAAATTTTCTGGTGGATCAAAGGTGGGAACAATAGTGCTTCTTTCGGCTTTGGGATCACGTCCCACCATCAACCACATAATAAAATATATAATTGAAAGGCCAATTGGGAAGGTGAAGATTGTAAAAAAGACTGTGACCCAATCAATAGGCCCAGAGGCAGAATTATTGGAATTAATATAATAATTTTCTCTTACATATGGGATTGGGGGGATTTCGCTGATCACTCCTTTGGGAAAAGCAACGGCAATGGTTAGACCTTCTTTGGTTTTAAGCTCTTTTGTAGTTTTGAAGCTAAAAAGCTGAGTACCGTCTTCAGTTTTATCAATTGAACTTGTGCAATTTTGTTCTTTTGAACCGG
>CAZOQT010000062.1:0-4037 GCA_964582265.1 uncultured Candidatus Peribacteria bacterium | reverse complement strand
CCTTCTCTGCCCACCATTGATCTTACAGTGATTAAGTGAAGCTGTTGACTTTTTGAAATGCAGTGCTTAAATACTACCCTGATTTATTTAAGTATGTTTTTTATGTTAAGAGCTGGATTTCCACCTGCGGGAGATTATAGACAAGAGATATATGCCGATCCATTAAGCGGACCTGAAAATTTGACGGCCTGGGAAGTTGCTTGGGACGATACCTGCGACCAACTTGCTCAAACCGGTGTGCGAATCATCCCACAAAGCATGGATGATACGGATTTTGATTATTTTCATGTATCAGCAGTAATTACTGAAGCAGTTAGAGAAATTTTGGCTGCGAGCAAGATAACTTTTGAGGTACCTGCAATTCGAGCTGCAAAAATTCAACAACGCAATGACGCAGCTAAAAAAGCTTTATTTGCCAATCAAAAAGCTGCAAGCTAAAGCTCAGTTAATATTGGCAGAATAAGCGGATGACGTTCGATCTTTTGATGAACAAATTTATCAACGCTTTCTTTGATGTACTTTTTGGCGTCGCCGCGCTTTAGTTCTGAGCGTTTTTCAATAATATTCTGGTAAGATTTCTTAGCAATTTCCTTAATTTCATTGATAAGCGCTTCTGACTCTTTCATGTAAATAAAACCACGTGAAATAACATCAATTTCGCCTTTCAATTTGTGGGTATCGCGATCGGTAGGAATTAAAATAATCAGAACTCCGTTTTCTGCTAAGGTTTGGCGATCCATCATTACCTGCGCGCCAACATCGCCCACGCCGAGGCCATCAACCATTACATAATTGGTCTGAACTGTTTCTCCTGTGGCTTTGGCACGGCCATTTTCAATTTCAATCACTCCACCATTTTCGACCATAATTGTATCCTGCTCTTTGTAGCCAATACCCATGGCTATATCACGGTTTCCAAGGCGCATAAAAAATTCACCATGCACGGGAACCACCGCTTTAGCTTTAACAAGCGACATCATAAGTTTTAGATCTTCCTGCTGAGCATGTCCAGAAGTATGGACATCCATAATCTGATTATTGATGATTTTGGCCCCTAAGCGAGAAAGGTTGTTAATTACCGTAAAAACAGCTCTTTCATTACCAGGAATTGGGGAAGATGAAAGCACAACGGTGTCACCCTTTTTTATTTTGATATTTGGATGATCTTCTAAAGCCATGCGGGTAAGCGCAGAAACAGATTCGCCCTGACTACCCGTGGTTAAAATAAGCGCGTGTTGTTCAGGTATTTTGTGAACTTTGCGAATATCGTGAATAAGGCCTGTTGGTACTCGTAAATAACCGAGTTTTTGAGCCATGTAACAGTTATCTATAAGCGAACGTCCACTAAGGAAAATTTTGCGATGATATTTTTCGGCATAGTCAATAATCTGCTGCATGCGTCCGATTTGGGAAGCAAAGGAAGCAATTACTACGCGCCCTTCAATGTTTTTAATAATATGTTCAAGAGAGTCACCAATTTTCTTTTCCGAAATAGTGTAACCAGGCTTTAAAGCGTTGGTAGAATCAATAAAAAGCGCGGCGATGTCCTGTGTAGAAAGACCTGCAATGCGGGTAAAATCTGCCGGTTTTTGATCACCGGAAGGAGTAAAGTCGAATTTAAAGTCACCTGTGTGGGCAAAATTGCCGGCCGGGGTTTTAACAATAAGACCAACGGCATCTGGAATACTGTGATTTACAGGGAAAAAGCCGACATTAAATGAACCGGCCTGAATAACATCATCAATTGTAACAACCTTGGTTTTTGCAAGTCGTTCCAATCCAAATTCTTCCAGGCGTTTATCGACCAAACCCATAGTAAGTTTGGTGCCATACATGACCGGAAAATTAAGTTTTGGAATAATGTAAGGGATCGCGCCAATGTGATCCAAGTGGCCGTGCGTAAGAAAAATGCCACGGATGCGGTCAACTTTGTCTTCCAGATAAGTAATATCTGGAATTACATAGTCAATTCCAAGCATATCTTCTTCCGGAAATTGAAAACCCATGTCTACGATAATGATCTCAGACTGGCCGTTTTTTAGAGCTTCACGGCTGGTGGCATATTCCACAGCCATACAATTTTTACCTACTTCATCCAAGCCACCTAAAGGAATACAACGCATGACGCCACGATATGAAATTGGCTGTTGATGTTGTTGAAGTTTGTTGGTGGTAGGGCTTTTTTCGCCGCGTTTAAAAAAGCCAAAAAAAGACTTTTTATGGTCCTGAGACTGATGCGCCGGCACGTGCTGAGCAGTGTGTGGCTGCGCATGGGCCTGGGCAGGCGACTGCGCGAGAGCTTGTGACTGCGGCCGTGTATGTTGAATTTTTTGCTGTCCATGAATTGGTCGGCGCGCATGTTGGCTTTTGCCATGATTAAATCTGCCTGGCTTAGGACCATGTGGTCTTGCCGGGTGCGATTTGTGTTCTACAGCTTTTGGCTGAGGTTTATTTTGAGTTAAAGCTTGCTGCTTAGCCTGAGGCGAAGCTTCATGTACTAGCTTATCTTCTTTTTTTGGAACACCTGTATGTAAGGTTTCCTCGATCCAACGATCGAGTTTATCTTCACTTGGTTTCCCGTTTTGGTCTTGATTCATTCAAGTTAATTAAGAATATTTTGACTCCGCGATGCGGGGACCCTGGGGGTCTCTTACCCAACGACGACGCGCTCGGGTAAGTTAGATTCAATACATCATAGCATTATTTTGTTGGAATGTGCAAATTTCCCTTTTAGCAGAAATGACACTACTGCATCCGCATAACAATGTTGACGCTTTTTCAATAAAGCTGTATAGTTATTTTACGATTATTTAATTTTTAGGCATGACTATTCCAAAGGACAAAGAAGGTGAACAAGATGATCTTGCTGTTGTGGCCGCAAAATCCGCAGCTGTTCCGGGAATTACCGAAGCGGATGTTATGGACATTAGCGACTCTATTCGCTTGGAATTGGCTGTGGATAGACTTGCCGCAGAGGTCGCTGAAAAGCTTGAAATTTGCGAAAGCCCTTTAATTAGAGAAAAACAACCACTTTCTAAAAAAGACATCATAAAACAAGTGCTAACTTTGGCTTTGGCTAAAGAAAAAGAACTAGACTTGGATAAATTAAGAGTTGTAAGGAATGTCTCAAGTAAAGATGGGGAAGTGCTCGTCTTGGATATTCAATTGCCAACCGATGACGGAGAAACCCATTTTATTTGCTATACTATAAATGGGAAGTATGGCTCAGAATTTAGTATGACAACATCTATAGAAGAAACATTTTGGGATGAAGATGGAAAAGATGGCATCCCTTCTGGCGGTAGCAATTTAGCAGAATATGTTGACGGCAAATGGAAGCTTTGCTAAACGAATTTGCGGATGTTTTTAAGCTGTGCCCCTGCAGCTGTAAATATACATAACACGGAAGCTTTTCTTAACCAGTGCTATACTCGAAAAGCAATTTAAGCTATTTTTGATGAAAAAAAACATTCATCGCAAAATATTAGATAAAAATTCAAAAATTGGGATTATTGGAGCGGGCGTGGAAGGGCTTGCGGCTGAGGAATATTTTAAGAAGCATGGCTATGAGCAGGTGCAGATTTTTGATCAGAAAGATGGATTAGATTACCTGGAAAAGGCTTGTGAGTGCGATGTTTTATTGCGTAGCCCCGGCGTGCACGTGCAAAAAATCATGGACGCACTGGTAAAAAGTGGTCGTCAAAATAAAGGGGAGGTCACCAGCACGACGCAATTTTTCATGGAGAATTGTCCGTGTCCCATAATTGGCGTTACTGGAACGAAGGGCAAAGGGACAACTTCGACCCTGATTACTTTGATGCTAAAAGAGGCTGGTTTTGAGGCTTATTTGGGAGGAAACATCGGCCAATCACCGCTGGAATTTTTGGATGAATTAAAGCCGAATTCTTGGGTGGTACTTGAAATGTCCAGCTTTCAACTGCAGGATCTTGAGGTTAGTCCACATGTAGCTGTGGTACTACACGTGAGCAGCGATCATCTGGATTATCATAAAGATGTGAACGAATATCGCGAGGCTA
>CAZOQT010000061.1:2777-4103 GCA_964582265.1 uncultured Candidatus Peribacteria bacterium | reverse complement strand
GTTCTAAGGATATTTATGAAAAGATGGCTCATGCCGGTGTTGGCACGATTTTGGCAATGCATATTCCAGAAGAGCATCGCAAATTATGTGAACAGTATCACATTAACGTGCTTATTTGTGGCCACATGGCAAGTGATAGTCTTGGTGTAAATCTGCTCATGGATGAGCTGGAAAAGAAGGGCGTGGAGATTATGTCATGCGCTGGGTTTATCCGCGTGAGCAGAGCAAAAAAGAAAATGCCGTTTTAGTTAAATATAGATTACAAATAAAAAAGCCCTCGTGGTCGAATGATGCGGGGGCTTTTTGTATTGAAATGTGATTCGTTTTTTTTGGGGGGGGGCTTTTTTGCAATTAACAGGTTGGACCGGCTTCGTTTTCTGATGGCGGGATGATATTTTTAACGGCTGTTTTGGTCGTATCAAATTCGCTGGGTGGAATATTATGGTCGGCATGCGATCTGTTTACCGTACTGATTGTGCCATCGCCAAAGCCAAAGTTTTCGTATGGGCGTTGTGGATTGGGGGTACTTGGATTTGCCATTATAAAATAATTATTGGATATGAATTTACATCTTTAGCCCACGAATTTCGCCGCCTAATTTGGACAACTCCTCAAATATTTTTTGTTGAGTATTTTTCATTTCCGCATCGGTTAGGGTTTTTTCGGACGATTGTAGCAGTACCTTGAAGGCGAGTGCTTTTTTGTCTGCGGGAATGCCTGTGCCTTCGTATAAATCAAATAATTCAACTTCTTTAATTAATTCTTTGTTGCAGTTTTGAATTGCGCGTTGCAGTTTGCCTATTTCGGTATTTTTATTAATCAGCACAGAAACATCAATTCTAATGCCTGGAAATTTAGGAATCGCTTTGTATTTGCGTTCATCAGCTTCTAGCTGCGCTAGTTTAGTGAAATTAACTTCGAATGCGGCAATTTTGGCATTTTCCAGGTCGTAATTTTTTGCGACGAGCGGATGAAGTTCAAAGATTCGCGCAATTTCTTCTCCTGATTTGCGGCTGTAATAAGCAGCATAACGGTTTGGATGAGCATAAGGACAAAGTGACTCGCCTTTGCGCATTTCTAGCGATTTTAAATTTATGTGGAAAAGTTGTAGAAACTCTTCTAATGCCCCCTTGATGTCGTAAAAAAGTTCGGCAGTGCCCAAGCCGGCTTGGTTTGCGCCAACACTTGATTTATCTTTGGCCAAAGCGGCTTTGTTTTTTACAATCACTGCGCAAATTTTCTTTTCTTCTTTGGGGAAATATTCTTGAAGGTCTTCATAAGTTCGGCCGATTTCGTACAACTTAAATTGGTCGTATGATTTTAGAT
>CAZOQT010000061.1:0-2767 GCA_964582265.1 uncultured Candidatus Peribacteria bacterium | reverse complement strand
TTTTTTAGAATATTTGGCATCAAACTAATACGAAGGTGAGTTTGGTCCTCGGAAAGATAATTTTGAACTTTAATGTGCGGTTCTTGTGGCAGAAGCGCTTTTTTAATATCGCTCAAACTGTAAAAAGAGTAGTTGTAAACTTCATTAAAGCCAAGTCCCATTGAAAGCGCCTGGCGCGCAAAATGCTTAAGTTTTCTTTCTTTATTTTCTAAAGGAAGTTTAATAGGTAGTTCCGGCAATTTTGGTTCGATGCTTTCGTACCCGTGCATGCGTGCAATTTCTTCTACAATATCGTCTTCTATGGAGATGTCTTTGGTGGCGCGGAAAGAAGGAACTTCTACTTTAATCTTGTCCTTGATTTGGTTTGCCGGTGTGCCGAGCGCCGGTGTGGTTTTAAATTCAAGACTGTTAAGGATTTTTAGAACTTCTTCCGAAGAAATTGTTACGCCGATTTTGCTAAAAACTTTTTTAAGACTGATTGAAACTGTTGTTTTTTTATCTTTGAAATTTTTAACATCGGTGATTGGTCCGGCAATTGTGGCGTTTGGACAAACTTCTAAGATAAGCTCACAAACGCGTTTCATGGCTTGCTCTGCAAGATGTGGATCCAAGCTTTTTTCAAAGCGTTGAACGGCTTCGGTTCTTAGTCCAAGTTTTACAGATGTTAAGCGAACAGCTGAAGGATAAAAAGTTGCCGATTCAACCAAAATTTTAGTTGTTTGTTGATCGACTTCGCTATTTGCGCCACCCATAATTCCGGCTATGGCAACGGGTTTTTTGTGGTCGGCGATTACCAGCATGTCTTCATCGCCTTCCGGGTTTAAGGTGCGTTCAACACCATCCAGAGTGGTAATTTTTTCACCTTTTTTAGCGGTGCGCACAACTATGCCGGTGTCGATTTTGGCTGCATCAAAAGCATGCAAAGGCTGTCCAAGTTCGGCCATCACATAATTTGTAACGTCCACAACACAGTTGATTGAACGATAACCAATGGCGCTTAGTTTGTTTTTTAGCCAAGCTGGAGATTCTCCAACTTGAATATTGTTTATGTATACGCCTAAATAACGAGAACACAATTTTTTGGCTTTAACTTCTACTTTTGGGGACTCGCCCGCAGTTGGAAAATCTATTTCCGGTTGAAGTGGTTTATGTTTTTTGTCTGTAATGGCAGCCATTTCACGGGCAATGCCATAATGACCCCACAAGTCCGGACGATGAGTTAAAGACTTGTTATCTACAACCATAATGCAATCATTTTTGTGGAGCGCCTGTGCCAGCGGAGTTCCGGCGGTTAGATTTGTGCCGTGCTGATTTTTATAATCGGACAAATCCAAAATGCCATCTTCAATTTGATATGGGGCGATTTCTTTTTGAACTAAGCCAATTTCTTCGGCTCCGCAAATCATGCCAAAACTTTCTACATCACGAATTTTGGTTGGTTCTAATCTGACTAAATCGCCTTCGCCATGCCAGCGGACTAATGCTCCTGGCAGCGCAACTGCTACAAGTTGGCCAACTTTAATATTGGATGCGCCACACACAATTTGCAAAGTTTTATCGCCAACACTTGTTTTTGTTACACGCAATTTGTCCGCATTGGGATGTGGATTTATTTCTTGAATTTGGCCCACGACCATATTGGCAAACATTTCGCCCTGGTCTTCTACGCCTTCAACTTCCGCAGTTTTGGAAGTGAAGAGAGTTGCAAGGTCTTTGGGGTTGAGGTCGTGTGGAAGATCAACGTACTGTTTGATCCAGTTGAGAGAGATTTTCATATGTTTAGTCGAGAATTAAAGCTGAAAAGTGTGCGCGCGCACAGATTAATTTAGAACTGCTCCGTAAATCTTAGATCGCCTGATTGCAGCAAGCGAATGTCGTTGATGCCATGACGCATCATGACAAGGCGGGTTAAGCCAAAGCCAAAAGCCCAGCCTTGATACTCTTTGGAATCGATTCCGCCGGATGACAAAACGTTTGGATGCACCATGCCCGCGCCCATGAATTCAACCCAGCCGGTTTGTTTGCAAACGCTGCAGCCTTTACCGTTACAAATAAGGCAAGAAAAGTCGAGTTCAAGTCCCGGTTCAACAAATGGAAAATAGCCTGGACGGAAGCGAACTTTTACTTCTTTGCCGAATAATCTGGTCAAAAATTCGCGCATTACGCCTTTAAGATCAGCGAGTGAAATGTTTTTATCGATCATCAACCCTTCAACCTGATAAAAGGTGCTGTCATGAGAAGCGTCTGTGGCTTCATAACGGAACACGCGGCCTGGAATAATGATTCTAAGCGGCGCGCCATATTTTTCCATGCTGCGAACCTGCACAGGTGAAGTGTGTGTGCGCAGAACCATGCGTCCGTGCTTTTCGTGCGATCGATCCTGGACGAAAAAGGTGTCCTGCATATCACGCGCAGGGTGATCTTTTGGAATGTTTAGTCCTTCAAAATTGTAATATTCACTTTCGACTTCTGGGCCGTCCATAACCGCAAATCCCATATCGCTAAAAATATTTTCAACTTCATATTGCACTTGTGAAAGTGGGTGAATATGACCGACTTCGTGCTTTTTTCCTGGTGCAGTCAGATCAAAAAATTCACCGGTTAATTGTTTTTGGATTTCTGCGGCTTCCAGGGTTTGACGCTTAGCGTTAAAAGTAGATTCAAGTGCGATTTTGACCTGATTCATTAGAGGACCCATGGTGCGTTTTTCCTCATTAGAAAGGTCTTTGATGCCCTTTAAAATATTGGTGATTTCGCCGTTACGGCC
>CAZOQT010000060.1:0-4213 GCA_964582265.1 uncultured Candidatus Peribacteria bacterium | reverse complement strand
GAGCGCCTCGTTTGCACCGAGGAGGTCAAGGGTTCGACTCCCTTAGGGTCCACCAAAAAAATATGAAACGTGAAAATGAGAAATGAATATTGTTGTGGCCATTCATTTTTCCAGCATCATTTTTCATATGTCATAAATATGGGCGAGTAGCTCAGTTGGTTAGAGCGCGTCACTGATAATGACGAGGTCAGAGGTTCAAGTCCTCTCCCGCCCACCAGGATTATATCCTCAATTTTTATAATGGTTTTTTATGCCCTTCAATTGCCAGGGGTTGACCAAGAGCGTTGTAAGCTACTGGAGACTGCTTGTGTAAATTTGAAAATTGATTTCAAAGCGTTGAATCCTGTTGAGTTTGATTTTTCAAAACCATCTCCTGTTAAAAGAGGCGACATTGTTTACCGCGTAAGCAGAGGTAAAATTCTTCGCGCATTTGAAAATTTTATATTGAAGCCGGGTGTGTCCACCTTTTATAAGGATCCGGAGTTTAGAGTTCGTGATCCTTTTGTCTTATTTAAAGATGAATATTTTTCACCAAAGACTATTTTTTGTGCTACAAAAGATCGAGATCAACTAAAAAAATATGTTAAGGTTCTTGGTGGTTTTCCGATTGTAATTAAGGCTTTGGGAGGAAGTAGAGGAATGGGAGTAATGAAAGTGGATTCATTTTCTTCTTTATATGGTATTGTTGATTTCCTTTTGTTTCAGAGCAAACTTTTGGTATTACGACAATTTATTCCCTCCAAATCTTCCGCTCGATTAATTGTGCTTGGAAATAAGGTTGTTGCCTGCCTGGAATATTTAAAAATGAGTCAGGATTTCAGGAGCAACGAGGCAAAATCGCCAAGGATTAAGGCTGCAACTTATCCTGCTCATTTGCAGGAAATGGCTGTTAAAGCCACAGAAATGATGGGCCTGGAGTTCGGTGGAGTTGATATATTGGAGTCAGAAGGCAAAGCCTATGTCACCGAAGTTAATTTTCCTTGTAACTTTGTACGAGCGCATGAGGTTTTAAAGCAGGATGTGGCGCTAGAAATGGTAGATTTCCTAAAGTGTAAGTCTCTTAAAATTGCAAATTAAATTAGTTTCTGCGTAATTGTTTCTAGAATTAATAGGCCTTTTGCTGTTGCTTTTAGTTTGTGAGCTTTTTTATGTAAATGTTTGGAACTTATGAAAGTTTGCGCATTATTCAGTAACTCCTTTACGTCTCCCATTTTTTCATACTTCTTAAGGTCTAGCCCTTCAATGGTTCGCAAACTGAGCATGATGTATTCCATGCGCTTAAGATCTGGGTCGAACGCCATTACATTTTCTATTTGTGTCGGATTTTTTAGATAATTTTCAAAGTTACTTTGATTTTCCCACATCTTGCCGTCCACAATGGAATGTGCACCCAAGCCAAATCCAAAATAATCTTTTTGTTGCCAGTATCTTTGATTATGCAGGCATTCAAAACCAGGCAGTGCGTAATTAGAAACTTCGTAGTGTTTGTAGCTGTGCCTTTTTAGTGTGCGGATCAGATAATTATACATTTCTATTTGTTTTTCATCTCCCGGGCAGTCCTTTATAAAGAGATCTATTTTTTTTGTATCGTAAGACAAAAAATAATAGGAAAGATGCGCTGGCTTATATTTTAAAATTGTAGATACTTCTTCTTTGAATGTTTGTAAGGTTTGATTTGGCAGCCCAATAATAAAATCTGCGCCAAAGTTTTTAATTTTGGCGTTTTTGATTTTTTCCAGAGCACTAAAAATCATTTCCTTATTATGTGGCCTTGCTATTCTAAATAGTGCTTTTTGGTCAAAAGTTTGGATTCCCAGTGAAATTCTGTTGATGCCCATTTTAAGATAGTCTTTCAGCTTTTCTGTGGTGACACTTTCGGGATTACATTCGATGCTTATTTCCAAGTTTTTGGCTAATTGGAAGTTTTTTCTTATTGTTTTTAAGATCTGCTGAATGAGTTTTGAATCTACAAGGCTTGGCGTTCCGCCACCAAAGTAGATTGTTTTAATTGTGCGGGCTTTGTTTGAGGCGGTTTTTTTGCCGTATTGTTTTGAGTAGTCTTCGATTTCCTTACAGACTGCATCTATATAATCCGGAATCCATTTGTTTTTGTGAGCAAACGTTAAAAAGTTGCAATACAGGCAAATGGTTTTGCAAAAGGGGATATGTATATATAAGGACAGATCTTGAATCATGAACGGATTATGGCTTCCTTTTGCTTTTTTTACAAATTTTTAAAAAATTGCTTTGACAGGTGAGTGTATACTCACCTATAATCAAAACGAACTTATATCTTAATTTAATACACATGAAGACTCGTAGCGCTCATTCTTACAAACTTTTAAAAAGTCTTTTTAAATATGTAGACTTTTACGAAAAGACCCAAAAAGTTTCAAGAAATCCAAAAATTAGACAATTAGAGCTGACGGTTCGTAGTTTGAATTTGCAAAGGATGCCATAACTAATAATTTGTATATGAGCAATTAATGGCTTATAAAAGCAGGTTACCCATTGAATTTAATCATAAAAAATGCTATCATATTAGGAACTCTTAAAAATAATTATGTCTAGATTTTTTGTTGCTTTAATTGGAATTCCGGCTGGCTTCCTAATAATGATCTATCGTTTTCAAATCAAGCAGTTTTTTGGAAACATTTCTTTTGCTGAACAATACTTTGGGCAAGGTGGTACTTATACTTTTTTAATTATCCTGGGGCTTGTGATATCTTTTTTGTCACTAATGTACGGTTTGGGTACTTTTCAGGATTTGTTTAATGGCATTCTAGCGCCCTTTTTTGGTAAATAAGAAAATCTCAAAAATATCCTTGACTTTGATTAACTCGTTGCCTATAATCAAGTGGCTTTATTTTTGAAAAGCAATAAAAAGTTCCCTGGATGCAACATAATCTACACATACCCCTTAGCTTAAAGAGGTGAGTCGAAGACTTGCTTTAGGTTAAGGGGTGTGCGCAGGCACACTCCTTTTTTTATGGAGATGGATGACATTCTGAAATCATCATAAAAAATGTTCCTTAACAATTGGGCAGTAAACAATAAATTAAAAAAGAATTAAATTCTGTAATTAAATTTAATTAAAGTTAGTTTCGATCTTTAACTGCTATGAGTCTTTACTCACAGCTAGTTAAGAGGGTAAATCAAACTAAGTTACTCATAAGAGCATAAAGTGGATGCCTTGACACCAAATTCCGATGAAGGACGCAACAAGCTGCGATAAGCTTCGGTGAGCTGCTAAGTAAGCTTTGACCCGGAGATTTCCGAATGGGGCAACCCTATCTGAGTCATGTCAGATAACCCCGCAAGGGGTGGACACCTGGAGAATTGAAACATCTTAGTACCCAGGGAGAAGAAAGCAATCGCGATTCCCAAAGTAGTGGCGAGCGAAATGGGATCAGTCTAAACCGATCATATGTAAGGTTACAGCCGTTGTATGATTGGAGTTGAAAGAAGTATCTTCCACAGCCTGTAAGTTGTGGCAATTTGTATTCCTATTAACCAAAGGAGCCTGGAAAGGACCACCATAGAGGGTAACAGTCCCGTCGGTGAAAGTAGGTTTATAAATTGTGATATTTTCTTAAGTAGGGTCGGACACGTGGAATCCGGCTTGAATCTGGGAGGACCATCTTCCAAGACTAAATAGATTTGGTGATCGATAGTGAACAAGTACCGCGAGGGAAAGGTGAAAAGCACCCCGGAGAGGGGGATGAAATAGAATCTGAAACTTTATGCTTACAAGGAGTGGGAGCCCGCAAGGGTGACCGCGTACTTATTGGAGAACGGACCATCGAGTTAGCTATATGGCGCATTAGGCTAAGGGAGTTATACCCGGAGCCGTAGTGAAAGCGAGCCTGAATAGGGCGATAAGTGTCATGTACTAGACCCGAAACCGAGTGAGCTACCCATGGCCAGGCTGAAGTACATCGAGAGGTGTATGGAGGGCCGAACACACGGATGTTGCAAGATCCGGTGATGAGCTGTGGGTAGTGGAGAAATTCCTATCGAACTCGGCGATAGCTGGTTCTCCTCGATATAGTTTTTGGACTAGCCTTGTGATTAAGCCCATTAGGGGTAGAGCTCTATTTAGACTAGGGGACTAAATCAGTCTACCAAATCTAGATAAACTTCGAATACCATTGTGTGTGCACAGGAGTCGGACAGTGACAGCTAAGTGCCATTGTCGTAAGGGGAACAGCCC
>CAZOQT010000059.1:3509-4232 GCA_964582265.1 uncultured Candidatus Peribacteria bacterium | reverse complement strand
TCACACTATTAAAGTTGGCATTCACCAAATTTGTTGGAGGGGCTTGTGTTGGGCCTGCGGCAAAAACTGGTGCTACAACAAGAGCCGCCAAAATCACAGAAGCAACAAACGACATTGATGGTTTAAAGTTTTTCATATTTGGTTTTTATTTTTAAGATATTCATTACATTATATCAAAATCCAGCCCAAAAAACAATGTTTTGGGGCTAACATATGGGCAAAGTTACACTAAATTCGGCATTGAATCATTTTTTGGCCTTACATTATGCTTTTAAACGCAGAATTTAGCCTAAAAAGCATGCATGAAATTTTGCATTACTGCAGTCCATGGAACATCAATTTCCGCGTAGGCGTAACTTTTTGCGCCGTCTGCATCTGTTACTTCCAGGCGGATTACTTTATGTCCACCTGTTCTGTACGCATATGATGCGTGATCAACGCTGCTGGCAAAGGTGTTATAAACTATGTCATTTTGTCCGTTGTAGTCAAAATCCCAGCGGTAATAAAGCCTATTATGTGCTGTTTCGGCATCTGCTGTTTTTTGAGCGTCAAATTCATAATTTCCCATCCCGCCTTTATAAACTGTAAAAGAGGCAAAGGGAGCAGTGTTTTCTGCAGTTTTAATTTCACGACTTATGCGTGCGGTATAACCACCTGGATCTTTGACTTCCATGGTTACTTTATGGCTTCCAGCAGAGTTAAATCTGTGATTCCATAATGTTT
>CAZOQT010000059.1:0-3499 GCA_964582265.1 uncultured Candidatus Peribacteria bacterium | reverse complement strand
TTTTGGGACGATTGTATGAATCCACGTCTTCCCTGAATAATTTTTTTGCTTCATATTTTGTATCCCAGCCATTTCCGTCCCAATCAAAGCGATAAACCAGCGTTGACGCTCTAAATTGATTGCTTGTGGAAAGGCTTGTATTAAATGTAAAAATTTGCGAGTTTGTGCCACTAACAGGGGAATAAGAAAACGCCGGAATTGGTGCATTGTTTTGCGCGATTGTTATATCTTTATAGGCTGCAGAAATATTCCCTGCGCGATCGAGAATTTCCAGTTTTACTCTGTATGTCCCTGGATATTGAAATTTATGTTTAATATTTTTAATTACAGAAAAATAGCTGTCTGGATCTCCGTCATTTTCAAAGTCCCAACGCGCTTCCAAGCGAGAATAATCAGTTTCCACGTCGTATGATGCGTTGGCATCAAATGTAAATAGAGTATCTGTTGTACCAACATCATTAGATTGAAAATTACCTCCATTAAATATATTAAAATCAGCAATGGGCTTAGCATTGGCCTGATCTTCGGCTACTTTAGGAGTAGCGCTGTAATTAGGGTCAAAGGGATCGTACTTTGGTTGTACATAAGTCGCCGGAGTGTATTCCGTAGGCTCAAACATGCTAAAATATGACGCAAGCGTGGTTTGAGTGGGAGCGCTGATCAGGATTAAGGCTACAATAAGAGCTATATTCTTTCGCATTTGCATATTAAAGATTAAATGTGTCATCTTTGGTTGGTTAATAGTTTTTTGCCCAGCTAATAGGGCCATATACAAATTGTGGCTTATTAGTAACATTATTCATAACATTAAATACAACTTGTCCTGGAGCTAGCTTTCTGCCAGTTTCTTTAATTGCATAAGTAGCATCTTCTTTAGTCAAAATTAGCGCCGGTTGGTCCTTGAGAGCTTCCGCAAATTGCGCAGTTGGTGAAAATGTACATCTTCTACCAAGTAAAGCACTAACTCGTGGATCACGAAGTGTATTTTCAAGATTTGATATGCTCTCTTTTATAGCTGGATTGGACTCCTTTTTACTGCCTTCTGTAGATTTAATCGTTATGTTCGCGCTAGCTCCTGGGCTCAAATCAATGCTAAATGAAGTTGTACCTGCCGTAAACTGAACACTTGTTGCATCTGTCGCAACATCGCCCGCCTTAGAACCAGACACAGCGTAAGACGCAGAGTCTGCTACAGAGCTTTTGTTTATGCTAAAGGAGGCCACGGGTATTTCATTTGTTGATGGTAGTTTTCCCATTTTCATATTTTCTCTAACTGATTTGCCTAGGTGCAGCAATTTATCTAAAATTCCCTTTTTTTGCTTTGCAGTACCTTTAAGTTTTTCTGCCAATCTTAGCCAAGAATCAAAAATAGGCATGAATTCGTCCCAAGTAACTTCATTTGGCAAAGTTTGCCCACATTGATTCCTAATCTGCTCACAAAGAGTAAGAATAGATTCATTTACTTTATTATTTCTTTCACTTGCTTCTGCTTGCAATGGAGCAATAATACCTTCTACAACACTGCGTAATTGTGGTCTTTCAATGTACTTTTGTTCAATATTGCTGGACATTTTTAGAAGAAAATTAATAAAGATTATTATTTTACGTAAAAAGTAAAGTTTGTCAAGAGGAGAGCACAAAAAACATCATTAACTTTTATGCATAATGACAATAGCAGCACATTTATTACAAGTTCCCCTGCTTAGCTATCCTGTCCCGAAACTACATCAATTTTGATGTTATCCGGCACGCTCGGCATGGTAGGCGCCCAAGCAGGCCAGCTATCAATTTTAACTTTATCAATTTCCGGAAGATTCTGAATATACTCGCGTGCCTCCTTGATCTCTTTACCCGTCACGTGTTCAATAATTTTCTTAATCAAACGTTCACCGTTTTCTTTGTCCGGACTTAGTTCATATTCTTCAATTCCTTTTATTGTAGCGGTTAATTTGACCTTTTTGCCGGCCGTATCCATTTCTACCACTCTATACGTTAAAGAATCATCACTAATGTGAACCAGTCGTTTTTCCGGATTCTTCTTTAATTTAAGCTCAGCTTTTAACATGTTCATCATTTCTGTTTGATCATAAGCAATGCCGCTAACCGCAATTTCTCCCTGAACATCAAAACTATCAAGTTTTTGGCCTTCTAGATTAGGCGGGATTGTAACTTTTGGATCTCCTAATTGAATAGCTTTAGGGTCAGTTAAAAGCACTAAATTTGTCTTTTGCTCAAGATTTTGCTTATTTATAACAGCTTGCAGTTCAACCTGAGCAGAAGCTTTTAAATCTTCCTGCATGCGTGTAGTTGCAGCCTGCAGGTCTTCTTTAGCAATTTGCTTGCTCATATTAGTTTTTCCACCCACCATGTTACCCTTGCTTTCTGCAAAAAGCTTTTTCTGGTTATCGGCAGAAAGACCAGGCAAAAAGAACTTACTAGGGCCAATGTTGCCGCGTTCACCCACAACCTGGTTTATTGCATCAACTGGATCTGCTGTTACCGCAATATCTATGCTGCCTGGCGTGTTACCCTTTTGAGCTGGAACTGTAACATAATTCTGGCTTCTAAAAATCAGATTTTCACTTGTTTGAAAACGTGTTTTAGCAATTAACGGCCAATCCTGGTTGCTTGTGTTGATCACGGTAATTGTGCCTGTGGCGTTTTGTTGGCCTGCAAAATTTTGCCCTGTTGCCTTATAAGTTAGAGCTTTTTTAATATTGGTTGTAATTGTGTAACTTGGGATTTCTCTTATGGGATGTGCGGCCAATTCTGCCTGATTAGAGTCTATATCTGCCAAAACAATATTTACAGAAGTTTCGAGCGTATTAGATTTAGGTGTTAGATGAATTGTGGAGCCAGGAAGCGCTATATAAGTAATGGTCAATAAAATGATTAAGCTCACCACGATCAGCGCAATCAAGGCCTGCCGATTTGGCGCAACTAAAACAAGTTTTCCTTTATCATCATCCTTTTTAGCAGTGTCTTTGGTTTTAGGCTTTCTTAAGGTTAAATTTTTGGCAATTATTGCCAGACCTTTTCGCTTTCCGGTGCGGATCATTTCCGAAATAGAAAGTTTTTTTTCTGTTTGTCTTGTTGGCGTGTCATCATCCAGTGCATTGATACTGGCTTTAAGCGGAGTAATATTTTGTTGATCCTCAAAAAATTTGCCAGAAACCAGGCTTGGGTGTTCTTGGCTTTCCAGCTTGTCATAAACGGTTAATCCAATTTGGGTGGCCAAATGAATTCCATTTTGATCATTGGTGATAATAAAAATGTTTTTCCCAAGATCCTCGGCTTTGCGTTTCAAAATACGCAAATTTACGATGCTTTGAAACAAAATCGCCCTTTTTGGCGCGACTATATACACGTTCTTCATTTTTAACTGCTTGAGCCTGTCATATATTTGCGTGACCTCATCATCAATTTCTATGTACAGAACTTTTTTTGCATTTTGCCGTTTTAAAGCTTTGGGATTTATTCCCGCGTCCTCCTGCTCGGC
>CAZOQT010000058.1:0-4367 GCA_964582265.1 uncultured Candidatus Peribacteria bacterium | reverse complement strand
GCCAAAATCGTGCCAACACCGGCATGAGCCATCTTTTCATAAATATCCTTAGAACCGCTTGTGCCACCGGTAAATCCAGAAAATGAAATCTTTCCAACGCGTGCTTTTTCGTCCCCAACGAACATCATTGGGCCATTGCCACGTTTTTTTGCGACCTGATATTCAGGCAATTCCATCAAAGCATCAATAATGTCGCTAACATACTTCGGTTTTCGTTTTGTAATGTAATTCTTAATGAACCAATAAACCTGATTATCCGCAAAAGTGTGGAAGCACGCAAAAGGAATGCCAAGCAGTTTAGCCGCATCCGGAACCTGAAAATGGTTCACGGCATGCAAATTTCTATTCAAATCTCCAATTCTTGCACGTATTAATTTTTCCACAACATTAACTGGCACACCTTCCGCCATCGCAATATCTTCTTGAATCGTCATTACCTGGGTAAGATCAATCAAAGCGCGTCCTTCTGGGTGATGCGCAATTACGGCGTCAACCTTCTTGCCATTTTTGTTGAGTTCATTCGCAAGCAAAATTTCACCAACGCCAATATCGATACCCACAAGCACTCTCTTTAGTTTTGTATTTGGATCACCAGCCTCAATTCTGCTATCTAGAAAAGGATTTTTCAGGCTCTCCACATCAAAATATTCCTTCTTTTTTTCCTCAAGCTTTTCATATTCCTGCTTCAGCTTTTTAAGTTGTTCCTCGGTTTCTTTTACCGGACGAGGACCGCGCTTAATGGCCATTTGCAGGCTCAAATCGTAAATCTGCTTGAGTGTGATCATGAAAAATCGGGTTAAGAAATAGATCACAATGATTGTAACAAATACTTTTGTTAAATGAAAAACTAAATTGTGTTAAAACCTCAATTATTTTAACTTTCTATAAGTATCTAAAGCCGGTTTTACAATCAAAACCATCAATAAACACCAGCCTACAATTACAAGAATCACCTTTTACCCCCCCAATTGAATTTTGACCCCTTTTCTGCTAGGATAAAAGCTGCGCAAGCTGTTTGCCAGCTGTCATTAATAACACAACTGCCTAATAGCGTCTAAAGCGCTTTTAATCCACACTTCATGTTTAACAGAAACAAGTTCCACCTTCAAAAAATTGGCCAAAAAACTGGCAGATTAGACCGCTTAAAAAACAGTTTAAAAAATCAGATTGCCATCATGCGTCAACGCGCGCGACACCCAAACGGCAAGCTTGATTATAAGCAAATTGCACTCTGGGCAGGTCTAGGCTTTGTTGGACTGATTCTTTTTATGATTTTAAGCCTCGGGCTTGCTATTGCTGTTTTAAGCATCACATTGCCGGATGTGCACGATTTGGACAAACTAAATCAAGCTCAAGCTACAACTATTTATGACCGTGAAGGAAATGTACTTTACGTTAAAGGCGCAGAAAATCGCGAATATGTTACCTACGACAAAATCTCTCCACAACTAATTGATGCCACGCTTTCAATTGAAGATACCCAATACTGGGATCACCCCGGCTTTAACATTAAAGGCATCGCTCGTGCCGTAGTAAATGATATTTTTAGTTTAAAACTGGAACAAGGAGGCTCAACAATAACACAGCAATACATAAAACTGGCTTTTTTAAGCACAGAAAAATCTTACATTCGCAAACTTAAAGAGCTCATTTTAGCCGTGCAACTTGAACAAGCCTTCGATAAAAAGAAAATTTTAGAACTCTACCTTAACAAAATTTCATACGGAAATGGCGCCTATGGCATAGAAAAAGCGGCCCAAATTTATTTTAATAAACATGCTAAAGATTTGGATCTGGCAGAAAGTGCGGTGCTTGCCGGCATCCCAAATCGACCCGGTTATTACAACCAACATCACTATTCTACGCTCAATAAACAATTCTCCACAGAAGATCTTGAAAAGCGTAAAATTAAAAGCCAACTTGATCTTTATGAAAATGAATATTCCGAAGGCATAATCGGCCGATATGTCCAAATTGCGCCAGAAAATCCAGATCATAAGATTTATATTGCTGGTCGTAGCGATGTAGTTTTAAGCAGAATGAAAGACCTTGGAGTCATAGACGATTCACAAAAAAAAGCTGCCCAAGAAAAAATTCAAAAAATTCAATTTCAAAAATATCAATCAAAAATTAAGGCTCCACATTTTGTAATGTACATTCTTGACCAATTGGCGGATGAATTCGGTTCAACTGTCATTGAACAAGGTGGCCTTAAAGTTTACACCACGCTGGATCCAAAAATGGAAGAAATTGCAGAGAAAGCAGTGTTAGAAGGCTCCAAATCAAACGAAAAAGCATACAATGCTAAAAATGCCGCGCTAATTTCCATGGACCCTAAAACTGGACAGATTTTAGCCATGGCTGGATCACGCGATTATTTTGACCCAAATTATGACGGTAACGAAAATGTTATTACCGATTATCGTCAACCTGGATCATCATTTAAACCTTTTGTTTATGCGCAGGTTTTTATGAACCGTTACGCGCCAGCTTCTCCGGTTTTTGACACGCCAATGAAAATTGGTACCGATCCAAATAAATATCCTAAAAACTTTGATGGAGGATTCCGCGGACCAATGACTATTCGCTCAGCGCTGGGCCAATCACGCAATATTCCAGCAATCAAAGCTTATTTTGCGGCAGGCCAACAACAACCAATAATCGAGCTCACCCAGAAAATGGGCCTTCAATTTCAAGAACTAAAGAGCGACCCAAATCATCAATATGGTTATCCTTTAGCTATTGGTGCAGCGGGTGTTAGACCGCTGGACATGGCCACAGCATATAGCGTTTTTGCCAATAATGGAGTCCATCATAAGCCGGTAAGCATTTTAAAAATAGAGAATTCTAAAGGAGATATTTTAAGGCAATGGGAAGATCTTCCAGGCGAACAAGTGCTTGACCCTCAAGTTGCTTATTTAATTAATAGCGTTCTTTCTGACACTACAGTCCGTTTAAGTCAGAATTTAACTATTCCTGGACATGTAAACGCTGCAAAGACTGGTACAAGTAACGGTTTTGATCTTAAACCAAATGGTCAAAAAATTTATTACCCTCATGATCTTTGGACCATGGGCTATACCAGCCGTTTAGTAACAGCAGTTTGGGTTGGCAATAATAACGATAAAGTCGATGGCCACATGTCACTTGCCGCCGACGGTACAAATGCAGCAGCGCCAATTTGGAAAAAGTTTATGGTTGAATCCTTAAAAAACACTCCACCTGAAGATTTTCCGGTTCCAGAAGGCATACAGAACATTGCTGTTTCTAAAGCTAGCGGCAAACTACCTGGGCCAAACACTCCACAAGACCAAATTGTAAATGAGGTTTTTGCCAGCTTTTCTATCCCAACAGAAGTTGACGATGGATTTACTACTGTTAACCTAGATAAACTTTGTAACGGAATAGCTACGGAATACACCCCTCAAGACATGATTCAAGTTGTCAGCTACAGAAACATCCAGGATCTTTTTGACAACAAGGACTGGCTTAAAAGCGCGCAGGATTGGGTTTTAGCGCACGCCACAGACATGAACAAAGACAACACGGCTGTACTTTTTGGGACCCCACCAACCAATACTTGCCCAGAACACAACGCGGACGCCATGGCAAAACAGCCAAAAATTAACATAACCAGTCCAGCTTCTGGCAGCATTCACGCTATAAATACCTTAATCCCAATTACAGTTCAGGTAACCGCCACCACAGAAATTGACCGTGTTGAATTTTACCTTGATAACGAAATGCATTATCGCACTAATACAGCACCTTTCGACGGCCAAGTTCGCCTGCCATTTGGGGAAACCGATGGCATCCAACACACAATCACCGCTAAAGTTTTTGATAAACTAGGTTATGTTGGAGAATCAAGTATCACTATTAGTGTTAGCGATAATGGCAACAAAAGTGAACCCAAACCAATTATCAACATTCCAACTCAAATCAATCTGAATCTTTAGTTTTTCCTGATACCCCACTGAAACAAAAAAGCGCTTCGGACATTTGATGCCTAAGCGCTTTTTACTGAAACATTGTTAATTATTAATTACCCCACCCCATTCCACTACGGTAAAGCCCTTTCTTTCTGGAGTTCGAATTTCCAACGGCTTAACTTTAATTGGTTTTTGAAGTGGTCGGTAGTCCATCAACACTCTAATTACAGTATCTGGTTTTGGCTCAACCTGTAGCGGAGCAATTTGATCCATAGTTCTATTTCCCATAAAGGTGACAAAGTAATACGGAGCGCCCTGCATACGGGGTTCCCAAAACTCCATAAAATCCTTTATCTCCTGCGCATTAAGACCAAGCTTTGCCAATTTAGCCTCCAAAAAGCCATGCACCTCGCCTTGGTTAATCACAAAACCATT
>CAZOQT010000057.1:0-4462 GCA_964582265.1 uncultured Candidatus Peribacteria bacterium | reverse complement strand
TGCCACTTTAGCTCAGCTGGTAGAGCAATACTTTCGTAAAGTAGAGGTCTCGGGTTCGAATCCCGAAAGTGGCTCCAGGTAAATACCTACGCCTCAAATTCAAACACGGGCAGTTTTCTGAATCCAAAAATAAAGGCGAAAGGCAAAAAAAGCCCAATTCGCTTATTAAAATGCAACACTTTGACATTGTATTTATCCGCCATGGTGTCAATTTCCTGGCCCAGATCAATAATTTCTTTGCGAACAGCTAAAAAATTAACGTCTTTTGCCAGTTCTTTATTTGACTCCAATCCGCCCCATAGTAGATGCAAATTTGAACTTAAACTAAGTTCCAGCTGCACTTTTTTGGGCGAGGGATTTTCTATAGGCCAAGCCTCATTCCTAAGTTTAATAATTTCCTGAATCGTTTTTTCCTGAGCTTTTTCATACTTGCGTATTGTTTCAATTATGTTCGGCAATTTATCCAGTCTTAAACGTACTTTATCCTGCATCAAACTCCAATAAGTGTGTACATCTTCTGCAGATCCTTTTAAAAATAAATACAAAAAGGTCAAGGCAATAATCAATAAAATAAACGCAGATGAAGCCGGAATTAATATGTCCGTGCCAAGCATTTTCTGAAAATCAAAACTCATAAATTATATATAAAATCGCTGGCATTATATCACTTATTTTGCGTCTTCATCCATAAAATTCTTTGGGTCCTTATTGACCACCATGGGGTTTTCCGGGTGGTATTTTTGGTTGTATTCCTGCGTAATTCGGCTGACCAATCTAAAATGGTAATTTGGATTGGGGACAAAACTAATAGTTTTTATATCACTCGATGCCATCACAATTATCAAGTCTCCAAAGCCAAAAATGTTCTTCCAAAAACCGTTCTGCTGTTTTCTTACATCCTGAATATTTTCTAAAAATAATGTATCTTCACTGTCTTTTATAAAAATGGTCTTTTTTACCTCCACTATGCGACAATCTGTAATTATAATCGTCTGCATAAAATGCTTTATGAACTCCAAAAAAAGCATGTGAATAAAATATGTCATTAATGGTACAACTATAAAAAGTCCAACCTGAAAAAGCGTTTTATAGTCAGCATTAGTGGCCAAAGGCGCCAATAATATTATTAAAAAGATCAAAGTCGCCAAAATCAAAATTGAGAGCACTAGCTCGGGCAAAAGAGTAATCCAATGATGTCTAAAAAAAGTTACAACGTGTTCGTTTTTATACTGGCCTTTAAAATGTAAATCCTTATTTTGATTTTCATTTTCATTCATAAAATATCAAATTAAGGTATATGTAAAAACGCTGGTAATTAAAGCAAAAAACAGCACTGCAAAAATGTAAGCTATTAAAATATGTCTTAAATGCAAAGTCTTAAATAATTTTGTGTATTTATTTTCTTCAAGTCTGTATCTTCTAAGATAGTGAAGAGCTCGATGCAAACAGAAAATCAGAAAAAGTATCGAACAAAGATGTACAAAAATGATGATTCCAAGCAGGCTCATAGGCGGTTAAAATAAAATATTACGCCTTCATTGCCTTTATTTTAAATTAATTTTTTGTATTCCTCCATTACTGTCTCTGCTGTTTTGTTCCACATAAATGGGCAACTATAACGCTGGATTCTTTCTTTTTGTTTTTTATAATTATTTGGATCTATCAATAATGATGCCATAATATGTGCCAAACGTTCTTCATCATGCGGTTCAAGGTAAAGCGCGCTTTCACCGATCATTTCTTTATGTACCCGTATTTCTGAAATTATTAACGGAGTTTTGCTAACCGCGGCTTCTAATACAGGTAAATTGCACCCTTCTTTTTGAGAAAGATGGATAAATGCAAACGATGATTGATAAAGAGCGGGGAGATCTTCCTGATCAATAAAACCGGTCCTTACAAGTTTTCCTTTCAATTTCACGCTACCCTTGTAGTTTGGGTTTGTCAATTTATCATAACTATCATAAAGCGATGAATGATGAACTTTGCCTCCAGCAAGGACTAAATCAGCTTCATAATACGGAGCTATTTTTTCCAAAAAAACATGGACCAATGTAGTAACATTTTTTCGGTCATCGTACCCCCCAATATACAAAAAGAATGGGCGATTTTTATCTATATTGTATTTTCTTAGTACGGAATCTTTTTGTTCCGAAGATGCCGTTTTAAAGAATTCAGCAGCTGGTGCATTGTAGCTTAAACTTACTTTTTCCGGTTTTACTTTACATATTTCAATTATTTCCTGTTTGGATGCTTCTGAAACAGTAAAAACATGAGTTGCTTTTGTAACTGCGTGACTCGCTTTATTTTGATACAAACGCGTTAAAAAAGATTTTCTATAAGCTGGCATTGTCCACGGGATGGTATCATGTACAGTTACGCAAACTGGTTTACGCAGTTTTCTCCAAGGATTTGCCGGATATGGAATGTGGATAAGATCTACTTTTTTTTGCAACAAAAAAGCTGGAACTTGACGCTGCTCCCAATACGTCTTTTTCATCCCAGCAGTTCCTGGAAAATTTTCCGGAACCAAATCAATCTCAACATTTTCTGGGAAATTAATATTTACACGCTCAGGTACCACAATCACAAATTTGTCCTCGGGGTACATTTGTGACATGGTTTTAAAAAGATTATAGGTGTGTTGGCCTATTCCTGTGTATAGCTTGGTTAAAAATCGACCATTAATGCCTATTTTCATGCGTTTTCAATTATATTAACTATTTTTTGCAGAGCTGACATTTTTTCAGGCTTAGGATAATAAGAATTACGAACTGCATTATGCCCAGACTGGATTAAATGTTTAATTTCAGCTATGAAGTTTTCCATACTAAATTCTTCCTGTAGCATTACTGCGCAGGCATGATTTTTTGCAAAAATCTTTGCGTTTTCTATCTGGTCACCTCTGCTAACGCCACCTGCTGGAAGTGGAATTAAGATCGCCGGCTTAGCAAAAAAATCAATTTCAGAAAGTGTAATAGCCCCTGCGCGAGAAACAATCAAGTCCGCAACAGCATAAAGATCTTTTAATTCTTGCTGAACAAATGAAAAAGTGCGATACCTGGATAAATTTTTTTGATGTTTTTCATTTAGCAATTTTGTAAGTTCTTCTGGAGATTTGGTTTTGCCCTTTCCACAAATATGCACAACTTGATAATGCATTAAAAGATAGTCCAAGTTTTTCCAAACCAGCTCATTAATAAACTCTGCTCCAAGGCTACCGCCCATAAACAGTATAATTGGCTTTTCTTCTTGAAAATCAACGAATCTTAGTCCATCTTCCTTATTGCCAAACATTAATTCTCTCCTTACAGGGTTGCCCGTTAAAACAATTTTTTTCTTTTTTGGGAAAAGTTTTCTGCTTTCTTCAAAAGAAATGCAAATTGTGTTTGCAAATCTTGCAGAAAGTCTATTGGCAAGCCCAGGAGTAACATCGGATTCATGCAGAATAACCGGAATTCCACAAACGCGGGCTGCCAAAACCAAAGGAAAGCAAACATAACCTCCTTTGCAAAAAACAACTCTTGGTTTGAATTTAATAAGTTTAATTAATGCTTGAACAAAACCGACTGGAATTTTAAATAGATCAACAAAATTCTCAAAAGAAAAATAGCGTCTTAGTTTTCCTGTATGAATGCCGAAAAATGGGACTTTAAGCTCTTCAATCATCTTTTTTTCCATCCCATTAATACTGCCAATATAAAGCAGCTCTAGCTGCTCATTAATTTTTTTTTCGTAAATTGCCTTAAGTTCGTGAATAAGAGCGATATTGGGAATGATATGACCCCCCGTCCCGCCCCCGCTCAAAACTATTCGCATAAGAGGTGGTGTTTTTAGAAATATTTAATAGTACGCCTGCTCCAATTAATACAGATAAAAGGGAAGATCCGCCATAGCTAACGAATGGCAGGGTGATACCCGTTACCGGCATCAGTGCCAAATTTACCGCTATATTCACGAATGCCTGAGCCACTAACCATGTCGTAATACCAACCGCGACCAGCATTGTAAAACGGTTCGGTGCATAAAGTGCAATTTTATAGCCTCTATATCCTATTAACGCGTAAACACCCACCACCAGGAAGATCACAACAAAACCAAGCTCTTCCGCGGAAGCCGCAAAAATGAAGTCGTCGCCGTAATCGGCGATGGCGCGATGAGTGCAGGTATGGCGTTCGAAGCGCTCAATAATGCCGGTTCTCTCGGCACACGCCTCATTGTCATCCTGAATGATAACGACATGTCCATCGCACCGCCGGTAGGGGCCATGAGCGCCTATCTCTCGCGCATGGTTTCATCGCATCCCTATCGCAGCCTCCGTCATATCGCCAAGAACGTGGCCGAGAAATTCCCCGAACCGCTGATGCGCATGGCGAAGAATGCCGAGAAATATGCGCGAGGCATGGCGACAGGCGGCACCATGTTCGAGGAACTGGGCTTCTATTATGTCGGCCCGGTCGAT
>CAZOQT010000056.1:0-4807 GCA_964582265.1 uncultured Candidatus Peribacteria bacterium | reverse complement strand
AAAACGCCAAGAAATGTCTACGTCTTCTTTGTACATAAAAAAATCGTTGTCCAAATATTCAGAAACGGTTTCGCCACCTTTTTCTTTTAGCGTTATTTTGGCGTCTTCTAAAGCTTCTTTTCTGTATAAAGGACATGCTCCGGAAATACCAAAAACTTCTTTGGGCTCATCAAATTGACCATTGTCTTCAAGCCCTTGACCATCATCAATCACACGACGATTGCGATAGCAAAATAACCCCACGGTGTCTATAAATTTTGTTGGCGCCTTTTTTTGAAAATCGTATTTGTAAATTTTTCCGCATAAAGCAGCTATTTTATGATTCTCCTCCATTTTTGCGACGCACTTTTCTAAATAGTCGCAGTCAAACAAAATATCCGGGTTCATCAACATGACATATTTGCCCTTGGAAAGGCCTATTCCCTGGTTGCCTGCAGGGGCATAACCAATATTGTCTTTGTTACAAACAAACGTAATTTTATTTTCTGGTGAGTGCAAAGTGCCATTTTTGGAATACTCCTTCATGGCGTGTTCGCAAGATCCGTCCGGTGAATTGTTATCGATCAAAAATATTTCAATATTTTTGTATGTCTGCGCCAGTAAACTGTCAATGCAGCCCTTTAAAAGGTGCTTGGTATTGTAATTGATGATGACAATGCTAACGAGTGGCTGCACGAAAATTAGTAATTAGAAATTAATAATTAGTAATTTTTTGAGATTGTTTGCTGATATATATCAACTTTGATCGCGCATTGATTTTACCATTTCCGCATTAAATTGCTATATTACCAATGTTGATTTCTGAATGTCTGCACTATCAAATCTATGCCATACTTTGGATCATTTTTATCAGGCTGCATGCGAATTTTCCAATTTCGCGGACTTTGCTCCTCGTTTTCAATTAGTCCAAGGTGTGCAAGCCTCTCATGCTCTTTGCAAAGCCAGTAAAGCCTATCCGAATCATGAACGTTTTCCAAAGCCCATCTCTGAGTGTGTTGAAAAATTTTGGCCGGTTTTATGCAATCAGGAAATGCGCATTGCCCATTGTGGCGTTCTTTAACGAATCTTTGAATTTTATTCGGAATATGCCTGGAATCTGTTCCCACTGGCTCCGGTTTTTGCGTATCCAGCTGCTTTTTTCTGATTTGCAGCAAGTGCTTAATCAGCCCATTCCAGCTGCCTCCCTGACCTTTTAATTTTGACAGTTCCTGAGCCACTTCTGGGTCCAGCTGCATGGTGATGTAAGTTTGCTCAGCTATAGAATTTGTTTCAAAAATTTCTGTTTGAACTTTTTTGGGCGAGTTTTTTTCAGCATTTATATCTTCAAAAATATCTTCAACCGCAATTTCTTGCGACGTCCTAGGACGTCCAAAATCACCTTCGTTTGGCTTTAATAAGCCATCTAAGTTCTCAAAATTCACCTGCTCTTTTTTAAATTCCTTAACAAAAGTTTCCAGCGTATTTTTTGTCATTATACTAGCTTTATCCGCCCAAAACTTTGCAGTCTGCTGCGTTGCAAGTGTCACCACAGGCTTAACAGCAAAAATGCCACGCCGCTCCACAACCTTCATTAATTCAGGCTTATCCTCAACCTTTTTCAAAATTCGCAGAGATTCATTAACTTTGTACCTGCTCATTCCTGCAAGCTTACCAGCATACTCGTAAATGGAATTAAAACCCTTTTTCTCCCAAATTTTATGTTTTTCGATATGTGGAAGCAGCAAAATACATTTGCGCATCCACTCTTTTGAATTGCGACCGTATTGTACAAATTGATCATGAATAATTTTCTCCTCAGCGCTAATTTTTGGCATATTTTCAAATTAAGTGATATCCGTATTCTGGCCCTATGCAGCCACGGAATCCAGATCAATTTCAAGAATCATCACGACAAAATTGGTAATTATTATGTGGTGAGCGTGCACTCACCCCTTTTAATCAATCCCACGTGCGCGCACTTGACGTAGGGGGGGGCATGTTATAATTACATGAAACTTGCTCGCGGTTACTTTGTGTGCCGCTCAGGTCGGAGCTGGTCTCTCAACAAAATATAATTTTTAAAATAAACAATTATGACTAAACAAAATAAAATTATTCTTGCGGCAGTCGCAGTTGTTGCCGTTTTGGGAGTGGGGGTTTTAACATTCACAAAAGCAGGAACACAAGGTAGTAATCTGACAGGTTATCTTAACCTTAATGCACAAAAGGTGTCCACAGAACCTGCAGCAAATACACTTACCCCAATCAATCGTGCTGAAACAGCAAAATTACTTGTTACTAAGGCAGGCATTACTTTGGTCGATGTAAATAGAGCTAAAAATTTACCAAAATTTAGCGATGTAGATCCAAGTAACCCTTATTATGTTTACATTGAAACTGCTGTCGTAAAAAATATTATGACAGCATATAAAGATCCAAATGGAAACCTTTCAGGTATTTTCGGCACTACTGATTTAGTTAGAAGATCAGAATTTGCCAAACTTGTTGTGAACACATTTCATTTGGTAATTAATACAGCTAATGGTCCACACTTCAAAGATGTTTCAGAAAATACTTGGTTTTATTCTTTTGTTGAAACTCTTTACCATTGGTCTGTTGTAAAACCAGACGCAAATGGTAATTTTAACGCTGCGGATACGATGACAAAACTGGAAGCAGACACATGGACTACAAAAGCCCTGAATCCAGTAGCTAAAAATTAATCACTTCAATAATTTTAAAATCCTGCAGGTACTTATTTATCTATTTATCTGCAGGATTTTTTATTTCTGCCAAATATAAAGGCTGATTTGTGTGCGGTGAATTGCCCACAAGCCGCGGCTCGCCCACGTGCGCTTCGAGTTGCCAAGTCGGCCGTTTTCGTATAGAGTAGCTTTTGACTAAATCGTATTATACAGCCGCAGCACTGACTGCTTCATCTTTATTTTCCCCATGTCCAATTACCTTTTCACCTCTGAATCAGTTACAGAAGGCCATCCAGATAAAATTGCGGATCAAATTTCTGATGCGGTTTTAGATGCTATCTTGGCGATGGATAAAGATGGCCGCGTGGCCTGTGAAACAATGGTAACAACAGGACTTGTTGCTGTAGCAGGCGAAATTACCACAAAATGCTATGTGGATATTCCAAAAATTGCGCGCAAAACAATAGAAGAAATTGGCTACAATGACGCAAGTTATGGCTTTGACAGTAAGGCATGCGCAGTGGTGACTTCTATAGATGAACAAAGTCCGGATATTGCGATGGGTGTGGATCCGGGTGGAGCTGGAGATCAGGGAATGATGTTTGGGTATGCGGTAAATGAGACTCCGCAATTTATGCCAATGCCGATTATGTTGGCTCATCAACTAACGCAAAAATTGGCGGAAGTGAGAAAGAACGGCTTAAACGGAGGTGCTAATGGCCTTAAATATTTGCGTCCGGATGGCAAAAGCCAGGTTACTATCGAGTACGAAAACGGCAAGCCTAAGCGTGTCCACACGGTTGTAGTATCTACCCAACATGGACCGGAGGCTTCTCAAAAACAAATTTATAAAGACATTTTGGAATATGTAATTCAGCCAGTTTGCGGCAAGATGATCGATAAAAATACTATTTTCCATATTAATCCGACTGGCAGATTTATTGTTGGTGGTCCACCAGGCGATTGCGGATTAACAGGCCGAAAAATCATTGTAGATACCTATGGTGGAATGGGCCATCATGGTGGTGGCTGTTTTAGTGGAAAAGATCCAAGTAAAGTTGATCGCAGCGCGGCGTATTATGGCCGATATGTAGCCAAAAACATTGTGGCATCCGGAATCGCGGACAGATGTGAAGTGCAGGTTGCTTATGCGATTGGAGTTGCTGATCCGGTTTCTATTTATGTAAATACTTTTGGAACAGGAAAAATCGCCGATGAAAAAATTGCTGAATTGGTTCGCGCTCATTTTGATTTTACCCCAAAAGCAATTATTTCCGCGCTTGATCTGCGTCGCCCTATCTACAAAAAAACCGCTGCATATGGCCATTTTGGGCGCGAGGAAGAATCTTTTACCTGGGAGAAAGTTGATAAGGCGCTTCAATTAAAAGCAGCCGCAAAAATAAATTAACGTATTATTTTAAAAATTTCATGAAAGATTTTTCTGATCCCAAACTGGTACAACAAGGCCAAATGAACCTTACGTTAGCAGAAAGAAGCATGTCGGCCTTGATGAACTTGCGTGAAAGATTCCGCAAAGAAAAAACTTTCAAAGGCGTGCGCATTGGCATGGCACTGCATGTAACCAAGGAAACCGGCGTTCTAGTTAGGACGTTAATTGATGGCGGCGCGGAAGTTGCCATTACAAGCTGCAATCCTCTTTCCACTCAGGATGATGTGGTAGCTGCTTTAAAAAAAGAAGGCGTGAAAGTTTATGGCTACAAAGGCGAAACTAAAAAAGAATATTATGAGTATTTGCAGAAAGTTATTGATTTTAAGCCAAATATCACTATTGATGATGGTTGCGATTTGGTGAATGAAATTCATCTGCGTCATCCGGAACTGATTAAAAATATCATTGGTGGGTGTGAAGAAACGACCACGGGGGTTTTGCGTTTAAAGGCGATGGAAAAGGATGGAGTGCTGCGCTACCCAGTTATGGCCGTGAATGACAACAACACCAAACACTTGATGGACAATTATTACGGAACAGGACAATCGACTTTGGATGGCATTATTCGTGCTACAAACGTGCTAATAGCGGCGAAAGTGGTTGTAGTGGCCGGTTATGGCGATTGTGGTAAAGGCGTGGCTTTACGCGCAAAAGGATTGGGGGCTCGGGTAAT
>CAZOQT010000055.1:0-4878 GCA_964582265.1 uncultured Candidatus Peribacteria bacterium | reverse complement strand
GCGCAATCCACCATTCTGCAATGGATCATTTTCTAGACGCTTGGCGTTATCTTTAAAGCTGCTTTTTGTTCCATTATAAGCACTATCTTGCTTGGTTCTAAATTCTTTAAATGTACCCTGTCCCCACCAAGCATCCATGATATTTTCAATATTTTCCAAATAACTCTTTTTTTCGACCCAACACGGAATCCCTTGCGCGAATTTATTCATGGAATCCCATAAGCCATGATCGTCCCAGCGCAATTCTCCCTTTTCGCTTAAAACTGTAATGGCAGCCTTTAAAATATCTTTATTTGGCGCTTCATGAAGTTCATGTTTCACAGTTTCAATACCCATGGTGCGATAGTGTTCCACATGATGGTTAACTTCTTCATTTTCGGCGTGCTGTGCAACTCCTTTAAATTCAGCTCCAAGTTCAGTAAAGAAGCTTCCTACAACGCTATTCCCTCCAAATCCAGCAAACATTGATTGACCAATCACACCCACCTTACCATGTGACCAGCGCTTTAATTTGCGCTCAATCAATTCCACGCTGGTTTTACCAACTTCCCACAGATCATATAGCGATGCAATGCTCGTATCATTCCAAAGCTGGCGTATATAACCGGTTGGATGATGTGTAGCAATTTCTGGTTTTTGAATTACCAGGTTAGGAGGCAATTTGTCCGCTTCTTCCATGATTTTAAGCTGTTCCTTTTCGGCTTTCTGCTTAACTTCTTCAAAAGTCTTTTTCTTTTCGCCATCGTCCTGTTCCATTCCAGCCGATTTTATAGCTTCTGCTTCTGGACTAAACTTTTGGACATGATTCTTTTTAATCCAGCGTAGGAATGCTGCCGGAGTATATTTTGCACCATTATCCAAAACAATTTTTTTATCGTTGATTTCTTTAATAACAAATTTAGTCTCATCTTCGTTATCGTATTTTAAAATTTCGCCTTCAGTAGCCTCTATATGTGGATACATGGAAGGATCCCGCTTAAAAACCTGATTTTGAATGTTATTATGAAGAATAAGCGCATCCCTTAGTTTTGATAGGTTTTCTATAGGGCGCATGACTTCGTTGCGCTTGAACCATTTTGCAAATTGACCATAATTCAATCTCCTTGTTTTGGGAGCAGTAGAGCTTAAACGAATTTCCTGATCAAGCGTTATTTCTTGTTTGCTTTGATCAATTTTTTCAACTTTGACGGTTATGTCTTCCGGTGAAAACTGCCTTGTTACAGCGCTTAAAAGCTGTCTATATTCAAACTGATCGCCTTCATTAAGTGTGGTATCTATGCTTTTTTCGAGGTCTTTTTTTGTTTGCAGATCCTCTGCTACATCCATCGCATCAACCCAATCTAAAAAATCTGCCATGGACATTTTATCCTGACGGAAAACTTTGTCTTCTTGATCAAGCGACTCAATAATTATGGCAGGAGTAACACTTTTAATTTTTTTGGTGATATTCCCTTTGTCATCTTTAATCTCCATATCGTCATAAACGATATCTTTAATTTTTACCTTCTGCTGGGTCTCTTCCAATAACTTGGTTTCTGGATTTTCTGCTACACGCTTATAAACCAATGTTTGCCCTACATTAAGAGGAAATCCTGCAGATCCACTAAGTGCTTCCAGGTTTCTTTTTTTATCTAGAATCTCATGAATTTTTTCGCCTTCTTTGTTCATTAATTCGCGGAATTCTGCTAGTTTTTTATCGTATTCCTGCAAAATTTTCACATCGTTTTCTGCATTTTTTTCTTTTAGTTTTGTCAAAGATTCAAGTGTCGTTTTGGCTTTTGGATCAGATATATCCTTGGTTAATTGTTCCCATTTTTTTTGAGCATCAGTTTCATTAAAATCAATCTTAGCTAATTCATTAGCTAGAGCTGGTGTGATTTGTTTATTATCCACCATTTCTCTTAAGGACTTTTTTATTTGATCTCCGTATTTGTTAATACCAGCGCTTAAACTTTTTAACTCCTGATTTATATTTTTAATTTTGATAGTAGCTTCATGTTTTTCGACTCCTTGATTCATCATTGCAGAAGCAGCTTTACCAGTTTCGGCAACGGCTTCTTCGGTCTGTAATTTAATTTTACTTTTAACATCAAACGTCAGCTCTTCTTCGTCGTCTTTTGGCTTTTTGGAGCTTTCTTTTTCGCCTTCGGTTTTAGCGGGAATTTTCTTTTCGGCTTCAGATAAAAACTTGTTGAATTCGCTTGCATTTAAGGTGCCGTCTACCGCACGCTGCAAATGTGGAAGCAGATTTTTCTTTTCTTCTTCGCTGCCTTTTTCCAGAATTTTTAGAGCTTTGCTTTCTGCAGCGGTATCGATTTTTTTCTCACTGGTAAGACTTTTGATTACCTCGCGGGCGTTGGCCTGTGACACAGTCACTTTCTCCTTCTTTTCCTCTTCTTTTTCTTTTTTTTCGTCATCTTCTGAGCCAGTCGCACCATGTTTGGCATCTGCAAAAACAAAGCGGGATGTATTGTTTACCACCGCGAACGCACCACACGTACTTTGTAAATTGCACCAAAAAATCCCACTTGATGCGAGCATTTTGTTTTCCCTTTGGCAAAGAGCATGTTTAATCATGGTTTGCTTGGGTTATGGATTGTTGGTTTTGGGCTTGCATATGCGTACCCTTAACCATTTCTAATTTTATCATGTGTTTTTAGTTTGTCAATGGGCCTAGTGTTTTTTACCATCAGCTGTTGTTATTTCTGGACCGCCACCTGTTCCAGCTGCTTTTGGAGCTGTTGTGGTTGCCGCCTTTGGCGGTTCTGGTGGTTTTGGCGGTGTATATGTTAAACAAGCCTCGAGCGACGGGCTGCCCTTTACGTCATCTGCTGTAACATTGGCGGCACGAAGGTATTTCTGAACCGTTTCCATCTGCTCACGATCGCCTTCGGTTTTTGGGTCCAACTTAAGCTTACTAATTTCAGCTTCGATGGATTTTAGCGCATCGCTTTTTTCTTCAGGTTTTTTAGCACTTAGACCATCAATTTTATTTAATATTGGTGCAACCTTATCTCTAACTTCTGCGGATCTTGTTTCGTCTGTTTTGGCTTTTTTGGCAATTGTTTCTAACACAGGTTGTGCACCATTTAATGCTGTGTCGATGGCTTTATCATCGTTAGACTTAAGGGCCTTTTCCAAGGCATCCAATTTTGCTTTTTCAGCTTTGTCGGTAACCTGACCTCTGTTCTTATATGCATTTACCAATCCAGCAATGTCACCCTTTTCGCCCTTTCTATTTAGTGCGGCGGTTAGTTTATCTGCATCAGCAGTTGCTGCAGCGCCAGAAGTTGGCTCTTCATATTTATAGTCGATATATTTTCCGAATTGATCCATTTGCGGTGCTTGAACTTTTCCTTCTGCCAAGGTCTTAAAGAAGCCATCGGGCATTTTAGCTTTTGCTTTATCCAAAGGATTTTTTGCAAAATATGCTGCCATTTGTTTTTGCGCTGCCTCTGAACGGAATGTAGCAGGGTCAAGTTTTTTAACTTCTGCCATGAATGATGGGAAATCTTTGGCAGTAGCTATTTTGGAAAGTGCATTATCGGCAACAGAAAAGGCTTGAGGAAAAGCCTCGCTAGCGCTTTTATGCTCTTTCTGCCCCATTAAAAGTGGAACATTTTTTGCTGCCAAATATACATCTAATATTGAAGCACGTTTATCCTTGCCTGCATCAAGCGGGAACATTGGCGTCATAAGTGGCAACTTGGCAATACTCTTACCCATTCCACCAACCCAGTCCTTAATTCCGTTAGTAATGCCTGCAGCTCTAGTATCTTTCATAGCATCGAATACTGCGGTCCAGATAAAGGCAACACAGGCAACAGCGGCAATCAGCTCCTGAAAACTGCTAATTCCGGAAGTAAAAAACTGCACCCCGCTAGTAGTTTGGTTAAGAGACCAATCTGGAAACTTGGTGTTTTTTAAGGCATCCAGCAAAATAGTGCCAATGGCTAAGGATATTGCAACCGGAATAGGTACAATCGCGTGTTTTACAAATTGCTGTTTAATATCTTCACCACCACTCATCATGCTTTTAAGTTCTCCAGGTAATACCCACATAAAGGCGACTAAAGGCGAAAGGACTACTAGAACCCACAAAACTATCACTCTAACTAATAAGACTATAAAAAGGGCAATGAAGGCTGACCCATAAACCACGTAAAGCAAAACAGAAAGAATCACATTCACAACCAGGTTTTTTATGCTGGCTTCTTGCCCACTTAGGCCTGAAGAAACATCATTGATCAGATCAATATTTTGAAAATTGATTGCTAGTACAACTGCCACATTTCTGGCGTTGATGTTATCAAAATAATTATTAATGTTATCCATTCCATTATCAATTGGCTTCCCATTACTATCAACGCTACCTTTTAAATGGGCTTTTTCGCCGGACCCTGCAGTTGTACAAAGCCCATCTTTTCCGGCAGGCGGTGCGTAAACTTTGTTATCATTTGTATATAATGCCCTACAAAAACGATCCTCTATGGTTTCGCGATTAAGTGTATAACCAATAGCTCTGGGTAAGGCAAAAATACCGGTAGCAATCACATTAATACCATCTAGAGCCGCTTTTATTCCTAAAAAAGTAAAGTTAACCAGAATCAACCCAATAATAAATTTGGGCATGACTTCTTTTAAATGGAAATCCTGTTTAAATCCACCCACAACGTTATAAAGGGCAATTCCAACCAACAGTAAAGCAAACAAAATATTCACAATGTTGCGCACATTAACCCATACTTTTAAAAGTGTGCTTTCCATTGGTCCACCAAAAATCAAATCGCCCTGCAACAAATTGCCAATCAAAATAAGAAAAGGCCAAAGAAGTTTACGTAAAGCCCTCATTACAGGCAATAAGGCATTAAACAAATC
>CAZOQT010000054.1:0-4995 GCA_964582265.1 uncultured Candidatus Peribacteria bacterium | reverse complement strand
TGTACACATTTTAGCACTGAAGCAATTGGCAAAACAAGAACATGCATGGCGCATTACACAATGGTCGCTTTTGGCTTAAAATAAACGTAAAATAAACACGCGCTGCGCCGCACTTACACGCATAGAGCATCATAAAATCGCCCACTCGCTCAACCAAAAATATCAGCAAAAACGGGCAACCGCGATTGAGGTAACACAAACCTAAATTAAGCCAAACTCAAAAAATGTTTAACCTCATCTACCAAGGCACCTTCGCGCAAAATCACGGGACCCGCATTTTCATTCTCCTCTTCAAACCCGATCACTGTTGACGGAGGATTTTTCGACAATGCGCCGTCTTGGCTTTTAAACAGTAATTCTCCGCCATCCAAAATTATTTCTACATTTTTTAAACCTTCACTAAAATTTTCATATTGATGCAAAAAATCAGCAACATTATATGCTTCTGGTTCACCAGACAAATTGGCACTGGTGGTCGTAAGTGGTCCGCCAAAGCCATCAATCAAGGCACGTGCAATTGCCGAATCCGGACAGCGCACGCCAAGAGTCGATTGCGCCCGATTGAAAAAAACGGGCAATGCGGCTTTCCGCGGCAAAACCAGCGTCACCGGTCCCGGCCAAAATCGCTCTGCCAAGCGTAAAGCAACTTCATTAAATTCTACATACTTTTGGGCTTCTTCAATACTCCGCACCATCATACTAACCGGCTTATTAAAATCACGCCCTTTTGCGGCATACAAATCTTCCAAGGCATTCTGATTTAAGACATCAGCCGCAAATCCATAACAAGTTTCGGTTGGATGAACCACCAATTTTCCCTCATGCAAAACCTTAACTGCCTGGGCAATAATTTCAGTTTCCGGATTTAATAAATTGATTTTTTTAATCTTCATTTGATAACTTTTATAGCTTCGCTATACTAGCGGCGAACAAAATTCCGGGCAAGACCGGAAACACAATTACTAATTATTAATTCTTAATTACTAATTATATGACACGTCTGGCTATTAATGGTTTCGGTCGTATTGGACGCGAAATGTTTCGCATTGCTTTAACACGTAAAGACGTTGAGGTAGTTGCCATAAACAACATCAGTGACAACAAAACCATGGCACATCTACTTAAATATGATTCTAACTACGGCACTTTAGACGCTGATGTAAAAGTGGAAGAACCAAACAGCATTATTGTGAATGGCAAAAAAATCGCTTTCTTCCAGGAAAAAGATCCGGCAAAAATACCATGGGGACAGGCGAATGTTGATATTGTACTGGAATCAACTGGCGTTTTTACAGATGGTGAAGCCGCAAAAAAACATATGCATGATGGAGTTAAGAAAGTAATTATTACTGCTCCTGGTAAAAATGTGGATGGAACTTTTGTGATTGGTGTGAATGAGAAAGATTACGATACAACCAAACACCACGTAATTTCCAACGCGTCCTGCACCACAAACTGCATGGCACCGATGACCAAAATTATTAATGATAATTTGAAGATTAAGCGCGGGCTCATGACCACAATCCACGCTTACACCAACGACCAAAATATCCTTGATTTACCACATAAAGATCCTCGCAGAGCCCGCGCCGCTGCCCTTTCTATGATTCCAACCACTACCGGCGCAGCAACTGCAGTCGCTCTTGTAATTCCAGAACTTAAAGGCAAACTTAACGGGTTTTCTGTGCGTGTTCCAACCCCAACCGTGTCACTTCTTGATTGCGTGTTTGAAGTTGAAAAGTCCACCACAGTAGAAGAAGTTAACACACTTTTAAAGAACGCCGCAGAAGGCCCACTCAAAGGCATCCTTGCCTACAGTGATCTTCCACTCGTTTCCGTTGACTTTAAAGGCAACACCAATTCTTCCATTATTGATGGCCTTTCAACAATGGTTACCGAAGGCACTATGATTAAAGTTGTTTCCTGGTACGACAACGAATGGGGCTATTCTTGCCGCGTAATTGATTTGGCTGCGATGATGGGTGCAAAATTATAAATCTCACGTTGCATCTAATCTAAGACAAGCAAAAATTGCCAAACCCGCCTTAGCACTGTATAATTACAACTGCTAATTTAGTTTTGTAAAGAAGACCATGGATCGCAAACAAGAAGTATTAAAGGCCATCATTAAACATTTCATCAATACTGCCGAACCGGTTGGATCACAAACCATCCTTATTAGCTATAAATTTGCGGTAAGCCCAGCGACCATTCGTAATGACATGGCCCAGCTGGAAAAAGAAGGTTTTATTTATCAGCCACATACTTCTGCCGGACGCATTCCTACTGATTTAGGTTATCGTCTTTTTGTTGATGAATTAGCCGATTTAGAGGCAGAGCGCGCAAAAGCCATTCGCGTTTTGCACGATATTGAAAAAAATTATCACTTGGAAAAAGCCAAAGAAAAAATTTATGACGCAGTATCACTACTTGCGCGCGCAACCGAAAACATCAGTTTTGCTACCGTACCAGACAATCGCCGCACCTTTTATTTAGGCCTTTCCAACGTTTTACGTCAGCCAGAATTTTTAAGTGACAGTATTCGCGCCAGCCAGGTAATTGAAGTTCTGGAAAAGACTGATAATTTTGTAAATTTGTTGAGTGAGCTGGAGATTAATGATGAAGTAAGAACTTTTATTGGTAAAGAAAACATCCTGGAGCAAATCCAGAGTTGCAGTTTAGTTGTTACCAAATACCGCTTTCAGGGGTACGATGGTTTTATGGGAATACTTGGCCCAACACGCATGAATTACGCCTTTAATCAGGTAGTGCTGGAAGAAATCAAAAAGCTGCTGCGTAGTTGATTGAGCTAATTAACATCATTCCTAATTATTAATTAAAAATTAAAAATGTCCGACCAACAAGACCAAAATGAACAAGCACAAAACGGCACTTCCAAAGGCACAAACGGTGATGCCGATTATCAAAAGCTAAAAACCGAATTAGAGGAGACTCAGGCAAAACTACAAGACATGGTAGTAATAAGCCAACGCGCTCTTGCTGATTTGCAAAATTTCCGCCGCCGAGCTGAAGAAGATAAAGCCAATTTTGTGCAATATGCCAATGCTGAACTAATTTTGGATTTATTACCTATAATCGACAATTCATATCGCGCTTTAAGCCATGAGCCAAAAGATGCTGATTGGGCAAAAGGCGTTGAGCAAATTTTGCGCCAACTCACTCAAATTATTGAAAAAAAGAATGTTAAAGTTATCCCAACAGCAGGCCAAAAATTCGACCCAAATATGCATGAAGCTTTGTTAGTCGGCCCCGGCGAAAAAGATATCGTCACCGCAGAATTAGAAAAGGGTTACCTGCTTGGCGACCGTGTGATTAAAAGAGCTAGAGTAAAGGTGGGCAACGGAGAACAGGCTGATTAATAATTACTTCTATAAAGAAAATCTTGACTGTACATTTTTAGCACTCTATAATTTGGAGTGCTAGTTTTGATATACACGACTTTAAACTTATTAAATAAGCCATATCAATTCACAGCACTCAACTACACTAATTATTAATTACTAATTAAACCACTATGTCTAAAATCATTGGAATTGATCTTGGAACTACTAACTCCTGCGTGGCAGTTATGACCGGTACAGAACCGGAAGTAATTCCTAATGTGGAAGGCCATCGCACTACTCCATCAATCGTTGCCATTAAAAACGGCGAACGTTTAGTGGGCGTAACCGCAAAAAGCCAATCTGTTACCAATCCGGAAAACACCATTTTTTCCGCAAAACGCTTTATTGGACGCATGTATAGCGAAGTTGAAAAAGACGCAAAACGCATGCCATTTAAAGTAGTAAGCGGTCGTGGCGGAGAAGCCGAAATCGTGCTTGATGGCAAAGAACATCGCCCTGCCGAAATTTCTTCTATGGTACTCGCAAAATTAAAAGCGGATGCAGAAGCGTACTTGGGCGAAACTGTTACCGAAGCCGTTATTACAGTTCCAGCATACTTTAATGACGCGCAACGTCAGGCTACAAAAGACGCCGGCCGCATTGCCGGTCTTGATGTTAAAAGAATTATTAACGAACCTACCGCTGCCGCACTGGCTTATGGACTGGACAAAAACAAATCCAAAGACAAGAAAGTTGCCGTATTCGACTTTGGTGGAGGTACTTTTGATATTTCCATTTTGGAACTTGGTGAAGGCGTGTTTGAAGTGCTTTCAACCAATGGTGATACACAACTTGGTGGTGATGATATGGATCAGGTAATCGTAACCTGGTTACTTGGCGAGTTTAAAAAAGAGCATGGACAAGACCTTTCTGGCGATCGCGTTGCCTTACAACGTTTACGTGACGCTGCGGAAAAAGCCAAAATTGAACTTTCTACACTTAATGAAACGGAAATTAATTTGCCGTTTATAAGCATGGACAAGAGCGGCTCTCCAAAACACTTCAACTTAAAATTGACTCGCGCAAAATTGGAAGATTTGGTTTCCGAACTGATTGAAAGAACCGTAATGCCATGTAAAAAAGCAATCGAAGATGCCAAAGTTTACGTTAGCGACATTGATGAAGTAATTTTGGTTGGAGGTATGACCCGCATGCCGGCGCTTCAAAAGAAAGCCAAGGAAATCTTTGGAAAGGAACCACATCGCGGTATTAATCCGGATGAAGTTGTAGCGATTGGTGCTGCAATTCAAGGTGGCGTGCTACAAGGAAATGTTAAGGACATTATTTTGCTTGATGTTACTCCCCTTTCACTTGGAATTGAGACTTTGGGTGGAGTTGCAACCAAATTAATTGATCGCAATACAACTATCCCAACTTCAAAATCGCAAGTATTCTCTACCGCTGCAGATAATCAGACTTCTGTAGAAATTCACGTGGTACAAGGTGATCGCCCAATGGCTGCAGACAACAAAGATTTAGGCCGCTTTATTTTGGATGGAATTCCACCATCACCACGCGGCGTACCTCAAATTGAAGTAACTTTTGATATTGATGCAAACGGAATTATCAATGTTAAAGCCATGGATAAAGC
>CAZOQT010000053.1:0-5190 GCA_964582265.1 uncultured Candidatus Peribacteria bacterium | reverse complement strand
CGTTGATCTTTTAAAGGTAATGTAGAAACCATCATATATTCATCACCATTTTGTGGAGAGTCAATTTCTACTTCATCGAAATTGTTTATGGCTTCGGTGGCGGGCGAATTACTTTCATCTCCTACTTGCTTAATTCCGTTTCCAGTTTTATTGCACGGCTCCATGTATGGCAAAACAAAACCTTCTCCTAACGCCCACTTTTGAAATTTCGGCGGATAAACAATCAGAGTTTTTTGTTGGATTCTGTCCGCGCCGCTTCCACCCACAATTCCCAATTTCTTTTTATAGTCATCTAAACACGCATCCTTAATAATATGACCTGACTTCCCATCAACCCAAAATTTTTGAAAATAATCATCTTTTTCCTTTGGTTCAGTTCCGCGTACAAACCATTCATAAGCTCTTTCTGTGCATAATTCTGTTGGCAATTTGCCAGATAAACTACAAATTTCCACCTGCTTTAAATTTTCCGGCTTCACAAAATTTTCTTCGCCCTTGCCAGCCAACGCAGCTTCCATAAAGTCATGCCAAATCGGACCGGCACCATCCACACCGCTAATATTTTTCATAGGCGATGCATCTGCGTTTCCTACCCAAACCGCCGTCAAAAGCTGAGGCGTAAAGCCCATCGTCCAGTTATCTCTAAAATTTCTGGTTGTGCCGGTTTTTACCGCAGCAGGGCGGGAAAGTTCCAATACGCTTCCTTCTCCAAATCCGCCCAGTCTGGCATCCGGATCTTTTAAAATGTCAATAATCTGATAGGCATGCGCCTTGCCATTTTGCCCCAAGACAAATTCTTTTGGTGGCAAACTCCAATTATATATAACCTCCTTATTTCCATTTTCGATTTTCAAAATACTACTTAACTCACGCTCATCTCCATAATTTGCCAACATGTTATATGCTTTGGCAAAATCAAGCATGCGCAATTCTGCTCCTCCCAAAGTCAAAGCCAGTCCATAATATTCTGGCGATTGGTCCATAGAGTCTATCCCTATTTTTTTTAAGAACGAAATAAAGGCTTCCACCCCAACATATTCCAGAGTTCTTACTGCAGGAATATTAAAAGAGCTGGCCAGTGCATTTCGCAGTCTTATCGGCCCATGATAACGCAAATCATAATTTTTTGGCTCATATGCCCCAGTGCCGGTACTAAATGTACTAGGTATATCATCCAGAATTGTGGCCGGAGTGTAACCCTTTTCTAAAGCCAGCAGATAGTTGAAGGGTTTAATGGAAGATCCAGGTTGTCTAAGAGAAGTCACAATATCCACCGCGCCATCAATATCCTCATTAAAATAATCTTCGCTACCAACCCAGGTTAAAATTTGTCCAGTTTTTGGGTCAAGCGCAAGCAGGGCTCCGTTTGTTACGTTTTTATCGCGCAAAAAATCAATCTGCCTGCTAATAATTTTTTCTGCTTTTTGTTGCAGATTGTAATCTAGCGTTGTGTAAATAGATAAGCCACCTTTTGTAATTAATTGATCGCCGTATTCTTCATTTAATTTATTAATTACATATTGAACAAAATGAGGTGCCCTTATTTCTGTCTTGTTGTGCCTCAAATGTAGTGGCTCTTCTGCCGCGCCTTTACTTTCAGCTTCAGAAATAAATCCATATTTTACCATTTGCTCCAGTACATACTGTTGCCGTCTTTTTGCCTTATCAAAATATAAGAATGGATTATAAGCCGACGGGGCCTGAGGTAGTCCCGCTATAAAAGAACTCTGCGCCAAATCCAAATCATAAATATGTTTACCAAAATAATTTAGCGCCGCGGAATCCGATCCATAAGCTAAATTGCCGTAATAAATTTTGTTCAAATAAAGTTCCAAAATTTGATCTTTGCTGTAGGCGTGGCTCATTCTAACCGCGTAAAATGCCTCCATTAGTTTGTCTGTAAAACCTCTACTACGTGCGAATCCCATCAAGTTTCTTACCAATTGTTGAGGAATCGTGCTTGCTCCGCTCACAATTCTTTGTTCACGCACATTAAAAAAAAGTGAACGCAAGATTGCGCCAAAATCTACCCCTCCGTGTTCATAAAAATGAATATCTTCGGCGGATAAAGTGGCATTAATAAAATTTTGGGGAATTTGCGACAGTGGCACAAATGTTTTTTTGCCCGAATCCGGCTGTAAAATTTCATATAGTAATTGGCCATTCCGATCATAAATCTTGGTACTTGGATTTTGGCTTTCATTGGCCAAAAGATTAGGAAGTGGCAATAAATACGCCACATAAAAATAAAAGCCAAATCCCAAAATTAAAATGCTCAAAATAACTCCGACTGCCCAAAACTTAAGCGGACTATTGTGCTTTACGCTTTTAATTTTTTCTAAAAAATTTTTCATAAAAGCCAAAAAGGTTCACACAAAATTATAAACCTTTTTCGTTTATTTCCTATTACAAAATGGCCTAACAGCAGAACTATTTCCAGATCTGATACCACTTTTTCTTTGGAGCCTCCAGAAGCTTAAATTGGTTCTCCAAAGCCAAAAATCTATCCTGGAAAGCCTTCATGAATCTCATGAAACTTTCTTTATCCTTTTTATTATCATCAAGTAGGGACTCAACATGCGCCTGCAATTTTTGCAAATCGTGAAGCGTGGCGATTTCAGGCGCAACTGCTTTAGACTCTTTTACTGAACGCTGTTCGCGATCAAAAATTGAACTTTGAGTCAGGTTGTAAAATTTAAGTAAACTGTCTTGAACAATTAAATAGTTGAACCCTTGAGGAGTCTTCTTTTTTTTAGCCTGAAGTTTTTTTCCTTTTAGCGCACGTCTAATTGTCTGAATCGATTTGCCACTTATTTTAGAGGCTTCTTGGATCGTGAGCAGAGTTTCAGGCATGAAAATTTTATTAAAAATTTCTAAAAAAAATACTGAGCGCATTATAGTGAATAGTCATTTGGTTAATCAAGAGTGAAATAAAAAAAAGTCCTACCTATTGGTGGACTCTTATTTAATTTCCTGGTGGGCTAGCTCGGAATCGAACCGAGGACCATCTCCTTAAAAGGGAGCTGCTCTACCGACTGAGCTACTAGCCCTAATTGTTTGCATTACCAGCAATCCGCATCTTGCCTTAAAGCGAAATTTACTTTTACCCGCAAAAAGCTACCACATTTTACGGATGATAGCAGGTTTTTTCAAGCCGATTTTAAGTATTATCTTAAAACATCAGTAAAACTCCCTGGTATTTTGCTTAATTTCTTTTGTGAATCATCCCCATCACAATAAAAAAGAGTCCAGGCAAAAAGAACCAAAAATTGGCATAATCCAGCATGATTCTAATTAGTCTGGAATTGTTGTAAACATCACTCAAGCCACCCGCGCTAAGAGCCCCCGTCGCCGCGTTTGCCACTGCTGTAGCATCACCCGCCACGCCACTAGCCAAAGACGCACCACCGCTCACTGCTGGGCCAATTAAAGATGTGCCGGAAATAAAAACCAATACCGCGCTGATCATGAGCCCCCCACTCAAAATTCCCAAAATAATTAATTCTACAAATTTTGTGGAAGGCGGACCATCTTCTGCTGCTTCCACTTGAAAAAGCCCTTTCACTGCAATAAAAACAATTAATACAAGTAATATCAAAACCTTAAAAAACGCGATCGCTTGGGCTTCACCGCTAATCGCAAACAAAGATAATACCTTTAAAAATGGCTTAGATGCCAAGAAGTATTTGGCAATTACATTGCCTGTACCATCGGCGCACAAAATTGCCACATAAGTTCCCAGAATTACTTTTAAAGTCTGATTACGCCCTATAATAAAGCTATAAGCTATTACTACCGCAAAAAAAACTAAAATAAACAGGTCCCAGGAAAGATGTAAGTTCATGAAATGAAGCTAACAATTCAAACGCTGGAAGTTATTATAATAGAAATCCAAATATAAGAAAAGAAAATCTGATTTGCTATCTAAAATTTACTAAAAAAACCGTCTTTAATTCCTTTAATATTCATTCCAGTTTCTTTGGCGATTTGCTGATAAAGCTCCTTTTCCTTGCGTGATAACTTGCCTGGAATATCCACAATTACTTTTATAAAATGATCTCCCTTTTCTTCAAGTTTTAATTTTTTTATGCCGTAACCTTTCATTTTAAAAATTTTGCCACTTTGAGTGCCAGCGGGAATTTTTAAGCTGAGTTTTCCCTGCAAGGAGTCAATTTCTATTTCGTCACCCAAAACTGCCTGCAATAAATGGATGTGTATTTCACTATGAATATCTGATCCTTCTCTTGTAAACAGCTTGCTTGGAGCTACTCTTAAATGCACATATAAATCACCGGCAGGGCCGCTAAAAGCCCCCGCTTCACCTTTTCCCGCAAGCCGAATAGTTGAATCATTATCAACACCTGCCGGAATTTTAACACGTAATTTTTCACTTTTGCGCACTCGAGTTGTTCCGTGGCAAACCGTACATTTTTTTTCTTGAATGCTTCCTTCACCATAGCATTCATTACAGACCTGTGTGGTTGCCATTTGCCCAAATAAAGTTTGCCTTACGCTGCGGATTTCGCCGCTGCCTCTGCAAGTAGGACAAATAATTGTCTTGCTGCCCGGTTCTGCCCCGCTTCCGTGACAATTATCACAACTAAAAGTTTTGGTTACTAAAAGCTCTTTTTCTGTACCAAATACTGCCTCGTCAAAAGTAATTTGTAATTGGAACTCGATGTCTTCACCTTGTCTTGGCCCACGCTTTTTGCCTCGTGACCTTCCACCTTGTGATCCAAAAAAAGTTTCAAAAATATCCGCAAATCCACCACCTTCAAACTGAGAGAAATCAAACCCCGCTCCATTAAAGCCCTGTCCAAATCCTTGTCCTCCGCCAAAACCCGCGCCACCACCGCCAAAGCCTTGCCCAAACCCTTCGGCAGACCCAAACTGATCATAATTGCTGCGTTTTTGCTTATCAGAAAGGACTTCGTAGGCTTCGTTGATTTCTTTAAATTTCTGTTCAGCCTCTTTATCTCCTTTATTGCGATCCGGATGAAACTTTAAAGCAAGCTTTCTATAAGCCTTTTTAATGTCCTGATCCGAAGCGCCTTTTTGGACGCCTAGCAAATTGTAATAGTCTTTTGCCATATGACCTGGATAATATATAACCTTTGAGGTCGACCTCAAAGGTTGGTAGTCCTAACGGGAGTCGAACCCGTGTTTCCACCGTGAGAGGGTAGCGTCCTA
>CAZOQT010000052.1:0-5352 GCA_964582265.1 uncultured Candidatus Peribacteria bacterium | reverse complement strand
TGGCATACGTTCCCCTTCACGTTCATTCTCATTATAGCCTGCTAGATGGCCTGGGCACTCCTAAAAAAATTGTGCAGAGGGCTAAGGAGTTGGGTTTTCCGGCAGTGGCGATGACTGATCACGGCGTGCTATATGGCGCGATTGAGTTTTATAAAGCTGCTAAGGCAGAGGGCATCAAACCGATTATTGGTTGTGAGGTTTATGTGGCTCCCGGATCACGTTTTGATCGCACCCCAGGAACAGAAAACAAACCTTATCACCTTATTTTATTGGCCCAAAATTTCGAGGGTTACAAAAATTTGATGGAGCTTGTTTCTAAAGCACATTTGGAGGGCTTTTACTATAAACCCAGAATGGATCATGGACTGATGAAGGCTCACAGTAAAGGGCTAATCGCCTTAAGTTCATGTTTAGCTGGTGAAGTGGCGCAAGCGGTTTTAAACTCAGATGAAGCAAAGCAAATTGAAGTCATAAGAAAATACCAGGATATTTTTGGTGTGGAAAATTTTTATCTGGAATTGCAGGACCATCCTGAAATTGATGAACAAAAGGTTTTAAATGCACGTCTACTAGAGCTTTCCAAGCTAACCGGGGCTCCTCTAGTTGCAACGCAGGATTCGCACTATGTTAAGAAGGAAGATGCGCTTGCCCAGGACATTTTGCTGTGCATTCAAACTCAAACAAATTTGGAGGCTGAAAACAGAATGAAGTTTACTGGTGATTTCTCAATGCAGAGCGAAGAAGAAATGCGCAAGGTTTTTGCGTACGCTCCGGAAGCGATAGATAACACAGCCAAAATTGCTGAACGCTGTGATCTTAAAATTGAATTCGGAGAAAATCTGATTCCTGTATTTAAAACACCGGGTAACGAGACATCGGAATCATATCTTAGAAAATTGTGCGAGGAGGGTCTACATAAAAAATATGGCAATCCACCGCCGGAAAGAGCGGTTGAACAGCTAAATTACGAACTTGGAATTGTCCATAAGATGGGCTTTGACGATTATTTTTTGATTGTTTGGGATTTTGTGAAGTTTGCAAAAGATGCTGGTATTACAGTAGGGCCTGGACGCGGATCAGCTGCCGGTTCAATTATTACTTATACTTTGGATATTACCCAGCTGGACCCGATCCAGTATGGACTTATTTTTGAGCGCTTTTTGAATCCGGAACGTGTGAGTATGCCGGATATTGATATTGACTTTGCGGATACGCGCCGTGATGAAGTTTTGGCTTATGTTACGCAAAAATACGGCAAGGATTGTGTTGCGCAAATTATAACTTTTGGAACGATGGCCGCCAAAGCTGCGGTTAGAGATGTTGGTAGAGCCATGGGCTATCCTTATGCAGAAGTGGATCGTATAGCAAAATTGGTTCCACAACCGATTTTAGGCAAACATTCACCCTTAAAAGTGTCCGTGGAAGAAAACCCTGAACTTTCTGCGGTTTATCAAACTGAGCCAAGAACTAAAGCTTTGCTCGATAACGCCATTAAATTAGAGGGAACCGTTCGTCATGCCGGGACACATGCTTCGGCCGTGGTGATGTCAGAAAAGCCACTGGTGAATTATTGTCCGGTTCAGCGTTCCACCGGTGGGGGCGAAGAAGTTATCACTCAATATTCAATGAAGCCAATTGAGGAAATTGGCCTTCTTAAAATGGACTTTTTGGGTCTAAAAAACCTGAGCATCATCCAAAGAACGCTTCAATTAATTAAATATCGGCATGAGCTTGATCTGAAGCTGGATACAATTCCAATTGATGATCCGGCCAGCTATGAGCTTTTTCAAAAGGGTGATACGACCGGTGTTTTTCAGCTGGAATCGGCCGGCATGAGAAGATACATTCGCGAACTAAAACCGACGCGCTTTCAGGATATTATTGCGATGATTTCGCTTTATCGCCCCGGCCCAATGGAGTGGATTCCTCAGTATATTAAAGGAAAGCATGATCCTACAAGCATCCGTTATTTTCATCCTTCTTTTGAGAAAATTCTAAAGGAAACTAATGGCGTTGCGATTTACCAGGAGCAGATTTTGCAGATTGCGCGGGATTTTGCGGGATTTTCTTTGGGTGAAGCAGACTTGCTGCGTAAGGCGGTGGGTAAAAAAATTCCTGCCTTGTTAAATGAGCAAAAGGAAAAATTTGTAAAAGGCGCCATTACCCAAGGCCATAAGGAAAATTTTGCCAAAGATGTTTTTGAAAAAGTGGTAGAGCCTTTTGCCGGATATGGTTTTAATAAGGCACATGCGGCTTGTTATGCCATGATTTCTTATCAAACTGCATATTTGAAGGCGCATTATCCAACAGACTTCATGGCGGCTCTGCTTTCTTCAGACCACGACAATACCGATCGTGTAGTAATTGAAATGAATGAATGCAGCGATATGGGGATTGCCGTCTTGCCCCCTTCTGTAAACGAATCTTTTGCCAATTTTACCGTAGTTGACGATAAGACGATTCGCTTTGGTTTGACCGCCATCAAGGGGCTTGGGGAGGCCGTAATCGATGATATAATCAATGCGCGAAAAGATGGCAAATTCAAGTCGATTGAAGATTTTTTAAAGCGCGTGCCGGAAAAAGTGGTCAATAAAAAAACGATGGAAGCTCTGGCGTATTGTGGAGCTTTCGATGAGCTGGGAGATAGAAAAGCATTGGCTCAAAGTTGTGAAGAAATGACGCAATTTGCAAAATATGCGCATCAAAAAAGCGCTGAGGGGCAAACCGATATTTTTGGCATCATGGAAGAGGAACAGGATTCTTCCGCTCAAACGTTTCACGTCAAAAAAGCAGCTCCGACATCATTAATGGAGAAGCTTTCTTGGGAAAAGAAGTACATGGGACTCTTTGTCTCTGGTCACCCTTTGCGGGGTTTAAGGAAATATTTAAGTAAAAAGGTTAATTTGATAGATGCTTTGACCAAAAAAAACGTAGGGAAGTTGGTTAAACTTGGCGGAATCGTGACTAAGGCGAAAAAAGTTTTCACCAAGAGCGGTTCATATATGGTCTACGGAGAATTGGAGGATCCGACCGGTAGAATTGAATTCGTGGTTTTCCCTAAAACATTTCATCAATACGGTGAATTGATCAAAGAGGACCAGCTACTTATTATGGAAGGTAGGCTTGATTTGCGTCGCGATAGTCTGCAATTTTCTGTTAATACCGCCAAGAATGTCTCACTTGATAGCATGATTAAAAATGCGCAAGAGTTGAATATGTATGATCCAAAGGAAAAAATGAGTCGTAAGCAAAAAACTTTTGCTCCGGATCCAGCGGCAGTGGTCAGCGAAGATCCACTAATGGTTGAACCTGCGCATAATGCATCTGAGGCTGCCCCGGGATTGGAGCCATGGCAAGAGGATCCTTATGTTATCCAAATTCCAGCTGGATTCGACGCAAAAAAAATGGAGGAATTGAAAAAGGTGTTGCTGCGTCATAGTGGAGAAAGAAAAGTTGAAATTCATTTGGGTCAAAAAAAGCTTAAGACGGCTTTTGGCATTACCGTCAGCCAAGACTTACAACATGAAATCAGGAGTTTGATTTCATAACCTTGCGTGCCAAATCATTATTGCAAAGGGAGTTTAGAAGGTTTAATTTATTTTGTAATTTGAATTTTGGCGTTTTTTTTGTAGTATGTAGAACGTTTGATAATAAATTTTATGCTTAGATCTCATACTTGTAATGAATTAAATGAAAGCCATAGAGATAAAAAAGTAACACTTTGCGGTTGGGTCCATCGTCGTCGCGATCATGGGGGAATGATTTTTATCGATTTAAGGGATAGATACGGACTTACCCAAATTGTGGCTGATCCAACGATATCTCCGGAGGGATATAAAATTCTGGATGAAGCCCGCAGCGAATTTGTTCTTAAGATTGAAGGTAGTGTTAGGAATAGGCCTGAAGGTATGAAAAATCCAAAAATGCTGAGTGGTGGAATTGAGGTTGTTGTAAATTCAGCTGAAATTTTAAACAGAGCCAAAACTCCTCCCTTTGAAATCGACCAGGATAAAGAAATCAATGAGGAACTTCGCTTAAAGTACCGTTATTTGGACATACGCCGTGAGAGAATGAAGAATAATTTGTTAAGGCGCCATCGAGTAATCAAAAAAATGCGTGACTACATGGACAGCAAAGATTTTGTTGAGGTTGAAACGCCAATTTTGATCAAAGGTACGCCGGAAGGAAGTCGCGAATATTTAGTTCCTTCTCGCCTTTATCCAGGCAAATTTTTTGTACTTCCTCAATCACCGCAGCAGCTTAAACAGCTTTTAATGGTGGCTTCCATGGACCGCTACTTCCAAATTGCAAGATGCTTCCGTGATGAAGATCAACGTGGAGATCGCCAACCGGAATTCACACAGTTTGATGTGGAAATGTCTTTTATTGAGCAAGAGGACATTATGCAACTGAATGAGGAACTAATGATAAAACTGGTGGAAGAGTTAGTGCCGCACAAGAAAATTCAACAAAAGCCTTTCCCAAGAATTACCTGGCAGCAGGCTATGGACAAATACGGCTCAGATAAGCCAGATATTCGTTTTGAGATGGAAATTGTTGAGGTTAGTGATTTGGTTAAAGAAAGCGGTTTCAAGGTTTTTGCAGATGCGGTTAAGGCTGGCGGAGTGGTTCGCGCATTAAAGGTTGAGGGTGGCAATAAATTCACACGCAAGGAAATTGATGAACTTACGGAATTGGCACAATCTTTTGGGGCAAAGGGACTGGCCTACATTCAAATCGCTCCAGATGGACCAAAATCTTCTCTGCTGAAGTTCTTTAAAGAGGAAGAGGTTAAGGCAATTATTGATCGTACTAAAGCCCAAAGTGGAGATATCATCCTGTTTGGTGCAGGAGAATTTTTGAAGGTTTGCGAAGTTTTAGGAAAAATACGTTTGGCTTGCGGCGACAAAATGAATTTGAGAGATAAAGATCTTTTTGCGTTTTGTTGGATTTATGACTTCCCTCTTTTTGAGTGGAGCGCTGAAGATAATCGCCTTAATTCGGCACATCATCCCTTTACATGTCCAAAGGACGAGGACGTTGCAATGCTGGATACGGAGCCTGCTAAAGTTAGAGCAAAAGCTTATGATTTGGCTTTGGATGGAAATGAAATTGGCGGCGGAAGCATTAGAATCCATACTCAAGAGCTGCAAAGTAAAATTTTTGATATTTTGGGAATTAGCAAAGAGGATGCTGAGGGACGTTTTGGCCACTTGCTGCACGCTTTTGAATTCGGGGCTCCTCCGCATGGCGGTATTGCTTGGGGTATTGATCGCCTGGTTATGCTGTTTCAGGACGAAGCGAATATACGTGAAGTAATGGCTTTCCCAAAGGATCAAAAAGCTAAAGATC
>CAZOQT010000051.1:0-5451 GCA_964582265.1 uncultured Candidatus Peribacteria bacterium | reverse complement strand
CACAAAATGGTGATGAATATATGATGGTTTCTACATTACCTTTAAAAGATCAACGCATTCCAATGCGTGTAACTGTTCCGCTAGACACCCTAAAAGTCCGTTATTATGTAGATGGTAAATTGGTTGAAGAAGTTAAGGCATTACCATTTAGCGCTCTCTGGCTGCCGGTTGCAGGAACACATGAACTAAAAGTTGAAGTTGATTTGAAAGATGGGGGGACATTAGAAAGTAAAAAGATAATCTTCGCGATTAAATAAATTTTTTGTAATACATTTTTTTGTGGCCAGTTATTAGTACTGATTTCTCTCGATCACCTTGATTATGATAATGCTTTCTTATAATGTAGGTTTAATGGTGGTCGATACGGATTCCGCAACCCGTTCACAAGTTGCGCAACCTATTCCCCCACTCTTATCTTCCCCCAAAACGATGGATCTAAGTGAAGAGAAACAACTCGTAACAGATGCTAAATCAAACACTGAAAGTTTTGGGAAACTTTACGATTTTTATTTTCCAAAAGTTTATGCGTTTGTAGCAACAAAAGTAAATGAAAGAGATGATGCGGAAGATTTGGTGAGTGATATTTTTATGAAAGTTTTGGAAAATATCCATAAATTTGAATGGCGAGGAGTGCCTTTTGGAGCCTGGATTTTTAGAATCGCAAGAAATGTTTTGAATGATTATTATCATCAGCATAATAAGACAAAGACTTCTGACATAGAGGAAGCATATTCCGTTTCTGAACCGGAAGAAAAAGTTTCTCCACATTTAAACGCAGCCAGAGAAGAGCTTTCTGAAGCGGTAAAAAAGGCCATAAAGACTTTACCGGAAAGAGAATTACTAGTAATTCAACTTAAATTTTTTAGTGAAATGACTAATCGTGAAATTGTTCAAATAACCGGCCTATCTGAAAGTAATGTGGCTATTATCCTTTATAGAACATTAAGAAAGATCAAACCTGATTTACAATATTTTGCCTAATATGTTTTTTCTCACCAAAAAAATTAGGGAATTCGTGAAGATGCTCGAGGCCAAAAAACGGCCACAGGATCTTCAGAAGCTGGTGGATGCAATAGAAAGCAGTGCGCCCGAAGTTCCACGCGCGCAGTTTCAGAAAAATTTGCGTAGTCAATTAATGATGAAGCATAAAGCTCTGGCACGAAACGCCGGCTATGAAGAATCAGGTAACAAGACTGCCACCGCAGGAGATTCTATGAAAAAAGACAAAGAACGTAAGGCAAGGTTCACCTTGTCAGGGTTTGACTTTGGGGCAATTGGAAAAAACTTTGGTTCCTTAAATAAAGGCTGGTCAATGGTTGTAGCAGTTTTACTTATTGTAACGGTTGGCCTGGCAAGTTATCCACTTATTCCCGCTCCGGAAGTCCAAGGGTATAGTTTAAAGGCAAATGTAAGAAAGATTTCTTATAACGCTCCGATTAAAGTTGTGTTTTCACAATTAATGGACCAAAGGTCGGCCGAAAAAGCATTTAGCATAAATCCACAAATTGAAGGGCGCTATGAATGGTCAGGCAATACTTTGAAGTTTTATCCAAAAGAACAATTTAAAGTTGGTGATGAGTTTACTGTAAGAGTTGAAAGAACAGCAAAAAGCATTTTCCAGAAATCTTTAAAATATGATTATGAAGAGAAGTTTTTGATTATCGGTTCGCCACAGGTACTTTTATCTTCCCCTGCGGACAATTCTGTTGATGTGCCTACAGATGCGCAAATAACCATTCACTTTGATCGTCCAATGACGTCATTAACGACGCTGGATCAAGGCGTGCAAAATGCGATTGCGGTTAAAATGGAACCAGCAGTACAGGGAAAAATGAAGTGGCTGGGCACTGATTCTATTCGTTTTATACCAGATAAATTATCTAACGCGACTCATTACACTTTAACTATTCCTAAGGGTACTGTTTCTGCGGAAGGCGGATATACAGATAAAGACTACGTGACAAGTTTTGATACATTGAAACCACAATTACAATTATCGGAACCCTCCAGCGTGGAAGATTTTAATGGGCCAAATACAAAAGTGAAATTGCATTTTAATCAGGTCATGAATTTAGAACAGGCTTATTCTAAAATCCATTTTTGGAGTTTTAATGGAGATAAAAACAAGTTGAATATTTCTGCAGATGAACTCTTAAAGAAATTTAACCAAAATGAATGGGCTGAAGTGCCTTTTAAAGTTACTTATTACACTCAGAATCAATATAAAATTGATAATAATTTCAAAGAAGGAGAAAACGATGTAACTTTGCCAGAAGAGACGGAATTGAAAAAAATCCTTTTAATCACCCCGACAAGGTCATTGGATTATGATAAAGAATTTTTTGTTAAAATTGATAGCGATTTTAAAGGTGCAGAAGGCACCTATACACTTTCTGAAGATAAAGGGATCTTATTTAAAACCGTCGGAGATATAAAGTTAACTTCTACAACTCCAGAAAACAACGCAAAAGATTATCCTTTAAGTGGCTCGATTGCATTTAATTTTAGTCAGCCAATGGATCTTGAAAGCATTCAAGAGAAATTTGTTTTAGAGCCAAAAGCTTTTGATAAAGATACAAAAGAAGAAATTAAGCCGACCTTAAGTTTGGGACAAAATGAAACAATTTTATATGTAACTTATCCAATAAAACCGTCCACAAGTTATAAACTCACCATCCAAAAAGGAATTAAAGATAAATTTGGCAAAACCACGGATAAAGATCAGGTTTTAAGCTTTAAAACAGCAGCAATTCCACCAACTTTTGAGGTGATGAGCCCAACCGACATAACTGTTACCGATGCCAATAAGCCAACTATTTTCTATGTAAAATCAACCAATGTTGATACCTTGAATTTTAATTTTAAAAAACTTTCTGAAGAAGAATTTAAAAAAGTTTATCAGTATGGATTTGTGGACTGGAGGAATAATGTTCCAGCTGGCCCATTTGTGAGCTGGTCAAAAAATGTGCAAAAACAGTTCAACCAAACTGTTACTACCAAGATTGATATTACAAAAGAAAGTAATACTACCTTGGAGCCTGGCTATTATTATTTTGAGACTTCAAGTCCGCAGGTAAAAAACAGAGATAGTGAGGGAATGTACATTGAACGTCATCTTTTTGTTTCTAGCTATAGCGGCTTAACCGTTAAGATGAGTCCATCAAAACTTTTGGTTTGGGCAACAGATTTTGCAAATGGCGCGCCAGTGGCAGACATGGATATTACTGTAATTGAAAGTAACAACCCAAGTGCTAAGCCATTATTTAACGGCAAAACAAATCAAAGTGGTTTGGTAGAATTCAATTTGCCTAGTGATGCGGCTTACATTGGTCAACAGTATCTAATTAAAGGTACTAAGGGAAATGACCTAAATATCGCGCATAATACATGGTCAGAAGGCATTGATCCTGGCAGCTTTAATATTGAGTATAATCCATTCAATACAAAATATTATGCCTATGTTTACATGGATAGGCCAATTTATAGAGCAGGCCACACGGTTTATTTTAAAGGTATTGTCCGCAGAGATAATGATGCTAATTTTGCATTGCCAAAAGCCCCTGAGGTCAAGCAAGCGAATGTAAAAATAACAGACCCAATGGGAAACACGGTTTTTGATAAAAATTTAAACTTAAATGAAAATGGCAGTTTCAATGATCAGATGCAATTAAGTGAAAAAGCCGTTGGGGGAGATTACTATGTTAATTTGAATTTAGTTGGACAGGAAAGCACTAAAACAGGCGCAGATATTTCTGGTTCTTATCAAAGTTTCCATGTTGCTGATTACAGAAAACCGGATTATCAACTTAATTTGGAAACCGATAAAAACAGTTATGTAAATGGTGATACTATTAAATTAAAAGTTAAGGCGAGCTACTTTTTTGGCGCGCCGCTACCAAACGCAGAAATTACCTGGAGAGTTAAAAGCCAGGATTACTTCTTTTATTTAAATCAGGATAGCAAATTTAGCCCGTTCTTTAGCTTTTCTGATGAAGGTTATTATTGTTACTTTGGCTGCCAAGGAGAAACCGGAACAGTTACAGCAGGAAAGGCTAAATTAGATGCCAATGGTGAATTTGTAATTACTGTTCCGCTTAATATTGCGGATAAAAAAATGAGCCAATTTTATACTGTAGAAGTTACGGCTTTTGATTTGAATAATCAAAGTGTGTCAAACAGGGTGACTGTGCCTGTACATGAAGGGGAATATTATGTTGGCATAATGAGTGATGGCGGAGTCGTTCAAGCAGGTAAAGAGGCTAAATTTAGCGTTATTAGCGTTAACGAGAAGGGTGAGGCTGTTGGCGGTAAATCAGTTGATATAAGCTTGTATAAGCGCAACTGGAATACAGTCAAAAAGAAGAATGTAGATAGTGATTACTACTTTGAGAACAGTTATGACGATGTCTTTGTAGAGAAGAAGTCAGTAAAAACAAATGGTGAAGGAAAAGCTGAAGTTAGTTTTAGTCCAAAAGAAGGCGGCGTATTTAAAGTCGGCACAGAAAGCAAAGATAGCCGTGGAAATAAAATTACTTCTTCTACTACTGTTTATGTTGCAAGCAGCAGCTTTGTAAACTGGGGAGTGGCAAACAATGATCGTATTGAACTTGTTGCGGATAAGCCTGAATACAAGATAGGAGATACCGCTCATATTATGGTTAAATCTCCATATCAAAATGTAAACGCTTTACTGACAATTGAACGCGGTGACATTTTAGATAAAAAAATAATAAAGATTAAATCAAATTCGGACACTATTGATGTGCCAATTACAGACAAATCTGTTCCAAATGAATTCGTTTCTTTGGTATTGATTAAGGGAAATAATAACAAAGCTGGCCTGGCTACTCCAACAGGTAAAGACGCGATTGATGAACGCAGCGTAGCAGCATTTAAGATTGGTTATACAACCTTGCAAGTTGATACTTCTAACCGCAAATTGCTGATTGAAGTTGAGCCAAATCAGCAAAAATATCACCCAGGTGATGAGGTAACAATTAAAGTTAAAACAACAGATATAAGTGGTAAGCCTGTAAAGGCCGAACTGAGTATGAGCGTGGTAGATAAAAGTGTGTTGAGTTTGGTAGAAAATTTTACGGCTGATCTTTTAAATGATTTTTATAGAAAACGTGGGTTGGGCGTGTATACATCAGAAACTTTAACCAAGGCATTATCCAGAATTAACGTGCAGGTTGAATCCGGATTAAAAGGCGGTGGAGGCGGTGCCGTTAAGAAGCGTGGTGACTTTAAAGATACTGCCTTCTGGCAAGCCGTTATAAATACTAACGAAAAAGGTGAAGGCACCGCCAAATTCAAATTGCCAGACAATTTAACAACTTGGCAGATACTTACTATTGGCACTACTCCAAATACTCTAGTGGGGAGCAAAAAGACAGAATTTGTAGTTAGCAAAGATGTTTTAATTCGCTCAGTTTTGCCAAGATTTTTGAC
>CAZOQT010000050.1:0-5759 GCA_964582265.1 uncultured Candidatus Peribacteria bacterium | reverse complement strand
TTGCTACCACGGGATTTTAAGTCCCGCGTGTCTACCAATTCCACCACCTCGGCATGCCATTGAACCACTTAAGGTTCTATTTTAAAGAAAACGATTTGATTATTGCTTCTACTACTTTTGCGTTTGTATCACTTTCTTTGGTGGAGTAGGAACCAGTTACAACGTATGCATTATTGCCTTGAACTGCATAGGTTTGGACGTATTTTACTACATCGTCTGTGGGGTTCTGTGCTCCTTCAAAATAAGTTATGTACGTATCCGCTTTGTTGTTTGCAATAGAGATTTGATATGTATCCCTTTTGATCTCTTTGTAATTGTATAGTCCAGTTTTTTCTGCTGCAATTACCTGCTTTGCATATTCAAGCGTTTCTCGGGTTTTTTGTAAAGGGTTTTTTAAAATACTTACATTTGCAGTGAAATCTTCGTTTTTTATATTGTTTCTAAAAGCAATTTCCGTGTTTGCTGGGACTTCTTTTGTAAAATCTTTCTTTTCAATGATGTCCCATTCGCGGGGAATAATCACGTTAAAAGCGTAAGCTGAATCGTCAATGCGACGGCTTTTTTCGTCAACAGTAACTTTAGGGTTCGTGTTTCCACCAAAACTACATGCAGAGAGAACAAGGACCGTAAGCGTGCTTAGGCCTATAATAAATGCGGTTTTTTTTGTTTTCATAAAAAAAAAGATATTTTCCCGGACATTGTACTAGAACTTTTATTTTTTGTAAAAAGCTCCTTCCAATATGCAAAAAAATTATCAAATGTTTATTCTGATTTTTTTTGATTAAACTGGTCAATTAATTTTTTAAGCCTTGCCGCTTCTGAATAATCTTCTTTGGCTACGGCTCTTTCTTTTTCCAATGTTAAGGCTAAAATTTTGGTGTTTAGTATGTTGATTTCGTTTGGGTTAAGTCGATTCTTTTGTTCTTTTTTTGCGGTTTCATGCTTTTGTTGTTTGTGGAAGTTGTTTTTTTCCGTAGAAGGTTTTATGAGCAAAAAGTCATGTAGCAAGATTGGATTTTTGCCCAAATTAAATTTTTCATTCATATGAAGTTTCTTTGCACATTCGTTACATAGAACATAATCTTCCCGTTGGCCATTTTGAATGTGAGTGTAGCTCACTTCTACTGGCTTTAAGTGGCAGTTTTGACAAAGTAGAAGTTTCATAATGATAGTTGTTAGGAAACTCCCAGGTTAGATATCTAATAATAAAGTTTGTTAAAGCTCAAGTCAAGATTTTGGCTACCTGATCTTGTTTTCAAACAGTTTAGGAAATAACTTTTTGCCGTTTGTCAACCCGTTAATGGCAGGAATTGAAAGGTGCTTGGCTATAAACTGTGTACCAATGCTATTATCTGTTACTGGCCCAGAAATAAGGTGTAATGGAACTTTAAGTTCTTTGCAGATTTCGTAAAGTTTTAATGCTCCAACGGGATCATGCGCACATCCTACGTGGAAGGTGATATTTTTTCTAAACTCGCTGTCTCGTAAAATTTCCATAACGCCGTATTCTCCAATAATTCCGTCACCCAGTTCAATTACTATGTAGTCTGGTTTTTCTTTAGATAAATAATTTATGGCGCCTTTGGTGATTTCTACTGATTGTTCCGGATCAATTGCAGTAGAGGTGTATCCGGCATCAATCATGGAAACTGTTTGATGCGCGCCATAATCTTGCATGTTTGCCGTGTCTCTTAGTGCCGCAATTCCGGCAAGTTTTGCGCAAAAGATTTTGTAACCTTCCTTGCTTGCTCCTTTTACGATTTCGCAAGCGACTGTGGTCTTGCCAACGCTCATGCATGTTCCGCTTATTACTATTAGTGGAATTTTTGATTTTATTTTGTCTGCCTTGGCAAACAACTTATAAGCTTTTATATTAATTGGCTTTTTGTTTTTATCGCATACTGCTCCTAAAACTTTAGCTTTAAGTGGTAACCCGACTTCGTGGATGTTGGCGCTGGTACAAATGCCGGCAACTCCACCCATATTTAAAATATCATTTACTTTAAGTTTTTTTGGTACTTCGCCTACGAATCCTTTTAAAGCGCGCCTGTTGCCTAAAGCTACAACTAAAATATCTCCCTTGTGGATTGTGGATAAACGGCCTGTTGTAAGCTCTAATTGGTTGTAAATTTTTTTGTCTTTCAAAACTTCTACAGCAATTACAGCACCTTCTTCGCACACTATTTTGGAGGTAATTTCCACTTTATTTGTAAGTGGTACATTTTTTGTAACTGAAGCGATTTTATCAACAACTATTTTCATGATTGCGTTTAATGATTTTCTTTATTCTAGCAGAATGTTTTCTTTTAAAAAAACAAAATAAAGCATTGCTTTTCTGATGGATTTGATTATTATTTCTGCGTTCTTTTAATATGTATAAATGAGGAAAGTTCGTGTCGGAATTTTGGACTTTTGTAATATCCAGAACTCGGAAAGGAGCCAAATTAATCTTAGTAGAGCTAAAAGTCAAATTTATAAGCCATCATTAAAAGGATACGCATTGCTTTCTAATGCTATTAAAAAGCTTGGACATAAGCCAATAATTTACTATCCAGAGCATTGTCAGCTTTTATTCGAAAACAATCGTCCTGAAATATTTTATAAAGGAAAACGCGTAAAGGGTTGCGATGTAGTTATTCCAAGAATCAACGTAGTTAGCAATGTTGATTTGGAAATTTCTGTAATCAAGCAGTTTGAGTTAAAGGGAATTCCAGTGGTGAATAGCTATTTTGCAATATCACAAGCCATGAATAAGCTGAGAGTTTTGCAAATCTTAAATAAGGCCAGTATTAGAGTTCCCAAAACAATTATTGTGCGCCGGTTTGAGTATCTGGATGATTCTCTTAAGATGTTGGGTGGGTATCCGGTGATTTTAAAAACAGTTTTTGGTACTCATGGCAAAAGAGTTGCAATTATAGAAAGTCGTCGTTCACTTCATTCTGCTTTAGATATACTTTGGAAGCATCGCAGTAGCAGTTTAATGTTGATTCAGGAGTATATAGAAGATGCGGACAATACGGATTATCGGGCATTTGTTATAGGGGACAAAGTGGTGGCTTCAATGAAGCGTGTGGCTGCATTGGGTGATTTTCGCTCTAATTTGAATTTGGGTGGAAGTGCAGTTGCGGCGCGATTAACCAAAGAAGAAGAGGCTTTAGCAGTAGCTGCTACAAAGGCAATGGGGCTTGATAGTTGTGGTGTTGATATTTTACGAACAAAAAATGGTCCGGTTATTATGGAGCTTAATCCTTGTGCGGGCCTTGTGGGAATAGGGAAGGCGAGTGGCGTAGATGTTCCAACTGAACTTATTAAATACGCATTATCACTAGTTAAATCATCATGAAAAAGAAGCTGACAATCGGCATTTTGGACTTTTCTGGCGTAATGGCTAAGAGTGCTAATAGACCTAGAAATGAGGTTGATATTTTATTCGAAAAAATATCAGAGTTAGGTCATGTTCCAAAGTTATATAAAGTGGATGAATGCCAGATTTTTTTTGATGGCGATAAAACCGTGTTATTAGAAAAGAATTTGCCGATTGACCCTTGCGACGTGTTAATCCCTAGGGTTGACTTGGCGGGAAGACTAGATATTGAGTTATCCATTTTGAAACAATTTCAATTAATGGATATGCCGGTTGTAAATGGTTATTTGCCAACTCTTAGGGCTAAAAATAAATTAAGAACCATTCAGCTTTTGACAGAAAAGGGGATTCCCGTCCCAAATACTGTCGTGGTTCGTCAATTTGAATATGTTGATGATGCAGTTAAAGTTCTTGGTGGCTATCCTGTAATTTTGAAATCGGCTTTTGGATCTTTTGGGTGTGGAGTTGTTATTGTGGAAAGTTCCCGTTCTTTATATTCATCTTTGGATTTATTGGGAGAAAGCACTGGGACGCCCCTTTATTTAATGCAGGAATTTATTGAAGAAGCAAAAGGCGCGGATTATAGGGCATTTGTAATAAATAATGAAGTGGTGGCAGCTATGCAGCGTCAAGCTAAAACCGGAGATTTTCGTTCCAATTTGCATTTGGGTGGGCATGCTGAAAAGTTTGAATTAACAGATGAGGAAAAGTCTTTAGCCTTAAAATCTGCCAAAGCTTTGGGGTTGCAGGTAGCTGGTGTTGATTTGTTGCGTTCCAAAAAGGGACCACTGGTGATGGAGGTTAACTCTAATCCGGGCTTTATGGGACTATCCGAAGCCACTGGCATAGATGTAGGAAAAAAGTATGTTGAATACGCTATAGAATTCGCACGAAAAAAGGCCTAACACTTTAGTTAAGCCTTTTATGTAGTACTTTATTGGAGTAATCCGTATTATTTGCCGAGTTCTCTTTTGGTAATTACTTTATCAACTAGGCCGTATTTCATGGCTTCATCGGCTGACATGAAATTGTCTCGGTCTGTGTCTTTTTCAATTACTTTTAATGGTTGGCCGGTGTGTTGTGCCAAAATGTTGTTAAGGCGATCTTTTGTCTTAATAATATGTGTAGCATGAATAAAGATATCGCTTGCCTGGCCTTCTGTTCCACCAAGAGGTTGATGGATCATTACTTCTGCGTTTGGTAAACAGAAGCGCTTGCCCTTTGTTCCTCCGGCAAGTAATACAGCTCCCATGGATGCTGCCATCCCTACGCAAACTGTAGAAACATCCGGCTGAATGTGTTGCATAGTGTCATAAATTGCAAGGCCGGCTGTTACGTGACCACCAGGACTTTGAATATATATAGTAATGTCTTTTTTAGGATTTTCACTCTCCAAAAAAAGAAGCTGGGCAATAATAGTATTAGCTACTGCGTCATTAATGCCAGTTCCTAAAAAAATAATGCGATCTTTTAATAGTCTGGAATAAATATCAAAGGCTCGTTCTCCCATGCTGGTCTTTTCTATAACTGTAGGTACAAGGATGTCGTTTCTGATTTGCTGAAATTTTCCTTGTCCTTGTAGTGATTGGTTTTGATCTTGAGTAAAATTCATATGTAATTTTATAAAGATTTATTTTACCTAATTATTATAGCATATTTTGAGGTGTATTGATCAGGAACGCAGTTGACAGATTTTAATATTGAAGAGTAAAACAATCTATTTTTGGTCGCGTTTTGAGTTCTTTGCATGTATAAAAATGGCTTTCTAATTAATCAAAAGTGGCTCTTTTCAGTAAATGTGAAGAAATAATAAAAATAATCTTGACTTCGTTTCCTCCATTCACTAAAATTGTCCTGCTTTGAGTATGTTTTATATACTCACTTGCATTTTGGTTTGTTCTTTAACATTCAGGATGTAATAGAGAAGTCGTGCGTAATGCGTTTGTCTTCCTCCCCGGAAGGCAAATGGCGTACTAAACTAAAAATTAAGTCTTTGATTCGCCAGAATCAAAGCAAGCAAGAAATCAAATTTCTTGGAACTCTCGCTTCGGCGAGTTTTATCCGAAGAGTTTGATCCTAGCTCAGGATTAACGCTGGCGGTGTGTATAATACATGCAAGTCGAGCGCCCTGGACCCTGTTTTCAACACGCAAACAAAGTTTGCGAATATATAAGTTGAAGGTAGAGTCCAGGGAGCGGCGGACGGGTGAGTAACACGTTGGTAACTACCTTGAAGTCAGGGATAAGCCTTAGAAATAGGGTCTAATACCGGATGGTCCCGAAAGGGTAAAGCAGCAATGCGCTTCAAGAGGTACCTGCGGCCTATCAGCTAGTTGGTGAGGTAACGGCTTACCAAGGCTATGACGGGTAGCTGGTCTGAGAGGACGATCAGCCAC
>CAZOQT010000049.1:0-5780 GCA_964582265.1 uncultured Candidatus Peribacteria bacterium | reverse complement strand
AGAAACAACTCTGGAAAAATTTGTACAAAGCCTGGAAAAACCACGAAAAATTTTTGTAATGGTAAAAGCCGGAGAAGCCGTAGACGATTTAATAGCAAAATTAAAACCGTTACTTGACCAAGGCGATATTATTATTGATTGCGGGAATTCATATTTTAAAGATACAGAAAGAAGGTTTTTAGAAATGCAGAAAGCAGATTTGAATTTTTTTGGATGTGGAGTTTCTGGCGGAGAAGAAGGTGCGCTTAATGGCCCCAGTTTAATGCCAGGTGGCAGCAAAAAAGTTTGGAAAGATCTTGAGCCAATTTTAAAAGCGATTGCCGCGCGTGACTTTAACGAAAAGCCATGCGTTACTTATTTAGGGGAAGGCAGTGCTGGCCATTATGTAAAAATGGTCCATAACGGAATTGAATATGCAGTTATGCAAATCATGGCCGAAGCTTATGATCTACTTAGGAAAATGTACAAACTCACTCCCAAACAAATTGCACAAATTTTTGACCAATGGAATAAAGGAAAATTAAATTCTTATCTTTTTGAAATTGCATCCAAAGTACTAGAAAAAAAAGATGAATTTAAAAAAGGCCAATTAATAGACTACATTTTGGATACTGCCGCTCAAAAAGGCACCGGATCATGGGTAAGTCACGAAGCCCTAAGTAAAGGAGTTCCACTTTCTACCATTACAGAAGCAGTTTTTGCCCGCAACTTATCGAGCTTAAAACAGACCAGAACCGATTTAAGCAAACTTTATCCTTTGCTCAAAAAACTGAAGCGGCCTTTAAAATCAAAGTTCACTAAAAACCTAGAAAATGCTTTATATTCAGCGATATTATTAAGTTACGCCCAGGGATATCAACTATTGCAAGAGGCCTCCAAACAAAACGGCTGGAACCTGAACTTTGCAGAAATATCCCGCATTTGGGAAGGAGGCTGCATTATTCGCGCCCAAATTCTGAACTTCTTACATGAAGCTTACAAAAAGAACGCCAATAAACATTTACTCGCAATCCCGCAGGTCACAAAATCACTCAAAAAGCATTTACCGGATTTGGAAAACATAGTGAGTTTATCGGCCCAGAACGGCATTAGCGTTTTAGGTTTAAGCAGTTCCCTATTCTACTTTAGATCGATTACAACCGCACAAAGTCCAGCCAATTTCATTCAGGGACTACGTGACTATTTTGGCGCGCACACCTATGAACGCATAGACCAAAAAGGCCATTTTCACACAGACTGGAGTGCATAAATTTAACATTAAAAAAATGAATCTTTACCAAATTAAAGAACCATTTATCCTCACCCTTTTTGGAGCGAGTGGCGATCTGGCTAAGATCAAAATCTTTCCGGCAATTTATCGTTTAATGGAGCAAAAAAGATTCCCAGAAAATTTTTATATTGTTGGATTTGCCCGCTCACCCAAAACCCAGGAAGAATTCAGAAAAGAATTTTACGATGCTGTCTCTGAAAGAATCGCCACAGAAAACAAAAAAATGAGTTCAGTCCTTAATAAAAAGTTGCTCCAAAAACTTGTAGAACATGTATTTTATTTTCAGGGACAATACGATAAAAAAAAATCCTTCCAAGATTACCGCTCATTTCTAAAAAAACTCGCCAAAAAAAAGGACCTGCTTCACATTGCCTATTGTTCAGTTCCTCCACAGGCATTTAAGCCGATAATTCAAAATCTTGGAGAAACCAAAACGGACGCTAACGAAAATATTCGCCTGGTTATAGAAAAACCATTTGGCCAAGACCTTGAATCAGCCACAGATTTATTCCACTTTTTAGCGCGTTATTTTAACGAAGATCAGGTTTATTTACTGGATCATTATCTTGGTAAATCCGCAGTGCAAAGCATTCTTTACCTAAGACACAGCAATAGGGTTTTAAACCATATGCTCCAAAGTTCAGAAATTGCCAACATTCAGATTAGCGCTTTTGAAAGCGCAGGAGTCAGCAACCGTATTGGCTATTTTGAACAGGTAGGCATCATTAAAGATATGGTTCAATCGCATCTGCTTCAGGTACTTGCTCTGGTAACCATGTCGATTCCCCTCACCATGAACGACGAAAGTTTACATCGCGAAAAATACAACATTTTGTCTTCACTCGTTTTACCACAATCCAAAAACAGCGTTGTTTTAGGGCAATATCAAAGCTATAAACAAGAACCAGGTGTCCCAAAAAATTCCAACACAGAAACTTTTGCTGCTTTAAGATTATTCATCGACCGGGAAAGCTGGTACAAAATTCCAATTTACTTTCGCACTGGCAAAAAACTGCACGAGAAACATACATACATAACTATTGAATTTAAAAAATTCAAGTTTCAGGACAAAAATGAACAACCAAATGTGCTGATTATAGAGCTGTATCCGGAAGAAAAAATTAATCTAAAGTTGTTGAACCAAAACGGTTACGGAGAAAAAAACTATAAAGTAATTACCACCTCCGAATCTATTGCCTGCACCGGTGATGACTGCCTGCCAGAACACGCCTTTTTACTTATGGACATAATTCGCGGAAACAAAATGCAGTTTTTAAGTTTTCCGGAAATCATCGCTGGCTGGCGCGTAACTGAATCAATTTTAAAGTACATTAAAGAGGAAAAAGTACCTGTTGAAATTTATAAAGACAATTCCCCTGGTCCACAAAGCCAGCACAAAATCAACGCCCCAGATCATTTCCATTGGTGCGATCCACATTAAACCTTATTCAACCTTTGAGGTTATGAAAATCCGAACCTTTAAAAACGAACAAAAATTTATTGAAGAAAGTGTCCGTTTTATAAAAAAAGTCTGTACAGCAAAAAAGAGTACAATTTCGATTGCTTTAAGCGGCGGCGCCACGCCTGGCCCCATTTTAAGAGCGCTTTCAAACGAGTCAAAATTCCCTTTTGAAAATATCGAGTTTTATCAGGTAGACGAACGCTATATAAGCCCATTTCATCCTGATTCGAATCAAAAAATGATTCAGGAAAATTTAATTAATCACATAAAAAATAGGGTTAAGGATTTTCATCCTTTTGATACCACAATTGACATTAAAAATTCCTTAACGAATTATGAAAAAATAATTAAAAAATTGCCCAACCAAAGCTTTGATTTAGTAATTTTAGGCATCGGCCCTGACGGCCATTTTGCCTCAATCTTCCCACATTCATCGCTAATCACTACTAAAGGCAAAAACAAACTCACCGGCAACACGCAAACCGAACAATTTGCAGTTAAAGAGCGCCTATCGCTTGGAATAAAACCTATCCTAAAAAGCAAAAACATTTTGATTCTTTTAAAAGGCAAAGATAAAAAACCAATCATCACAACTTTAAAAGACACAAGAGCCAAACAAAAAAAACGACTTAATTCCGTGCAATTCCCCGCCCTCATCCTAAAAAAACACAAAAAACTGCAGATTTTTTATTGCGAAAATTAGCGCACTGGATCTTCCATTAAAGGCAGCACAAGATTTTTTCAAGGCCGCCATGATTTTTGCCTGAGCCGCATCACGTTCGTGCAGAGCTTCATCCGTTTTTTGTACCTCCACCTGAAAATAATCCGGCGCGCGTGCCGGCTTATTTTGACCTTCCACCGCACAACCAGCGGATACAGAAAACGCCAAAGCCGCGGCAATTGAATGCTTTTCCATATGTTGATGATTAAGGTTTAATCCTTAATTTTAACGCGACCAAAATTAAAGTCAAAAATTTTCGCATGCAATCAAGTCTTGGCCCCATCAATCGCAACACGTATTGCTTGCGCAATCTCACTCACTGCCTTACCCGCCCCAGCATCAAAAGTTTTAACAAAATTGATTCTGACAGATTTATGAAAATCAATCACCATATTTCCAAATTTATCCTTTTCGATTTGCCCATCTTTTTCCCTAGAATATTCATCTTTATCCTTCTCAAAAACATACATATTTTCACAAAGTTTTAAATCCGGATCAGCACTTAAAACCTTGTCTAATTTTTCCCAATCTTCAGACGTTTTTGGGCGATAACCATTCTTCCAAAGCCAATAAATTACGTCCAGTTGACCCGTTTCAGCTGCGGATATTGCGTGAAATTTCTCACCATCAGCATCACCATCACCCTCACCCACTGGCTGATGCTGAGTTGCAATTTGTTTTAAAAAACCTTCGCTAGCCTTCAAAGCCAAATCAGCAAAACCATAACCTCTATATTTTGGCTCAGTATAACGATCATTCAATTCAAAAACACCATTTCCCATATCCTCAAAATATAAAGCAGAAACAGGTTGCATGTTAGCGCCACCTTTTACGGCAAAGACTATTGATGTCCTAACCTGCCCGCCTTCAATAATTTTAAGTCTATCTGCAACCAGTGTTATCATATTTTTTTTATCAATCACCAGTTCATCTAATCTCAATTCACTTCTGGTCATAGATGGATATTGCTTAACCTTTAAGCCATGAATTGGAAAATTTTCATCGTAAAATCGTGCCGCCATCTCTTTTCCAAAATCATTAATTTTAGATTCTAATTCTGGAGTAACAGGAAATTTTTCTTTTTTTGTAGAAGGCGGATTCAACTCCGCACCACGGCCTTCATACTGAGCGATTACGTCCTTCATTGGTGGCAATTCGTGAATGTGTTCTAAAGAAAACATATATTAAAAATTAGGTTTTATTCCAGAAATCAGTAAACGCTTTCTTTACTCTTCCTACAACAGACGTAACTTCCTTTTTTCTCATTTCTGAACGAACTTCTTCTTTATGCCAATTAAATGTTGGAGAATTACTCCGATTAAAATGTTGAAGCACTTTTGCTGCTTCTGGATCGCCTGCTTGCAAAACACTTTCCCAAATCCCAAGGACCTTAAGTGCATTTCCACAATACGCACTGCAAGGAGTAAAAGATGGCGGACGAAAATCCAATTGCCCAGGATATGGCTTTCCAGAATTAAATAGTTGAATTAATTCAAAATTAAGATTAGAAATAAATTTTTTAGGTGAGAAAGCCTTTCTGGCTTTTAGATTTTTTTGAGGATTATTATATTCTTTTGTGCAACACTCAGGATAACCCAAAAATTTGCCATTAATTTCATGGAAATAACTCATTTTTTCCTTTTCAGGCGCAACCAAATTCTCCCTATAATATTGAGACATTACCGCTGGAGAAGAGACTTCGAATATGGGATGCACGTTATATGGATCTGAAGTTTTTACAGCATGCAAACCCAAACCTTCAACAACATTCAAAAAATATTTATTATCACCTTGAATAATTGTCCCTGACTTTACACCTTCAGCCACCAACAAAAGCTGGGCACGATCTAGTTCATTTAATGACTTCCATTCCGGAGAATCATAAACTTCTTTATGTTTAAGTTCAATTTGAGCTTTAGAATCATCTAAATGAGAAAATTCACCCATATTGTTTTGCTAATTACATTGTATAATTATACCACAAAACACAATCCGGACAAAGGAACCATCTTGAATTCAAATTCGAATCGCAATCCAGAAACAATTTAAAAAACACTCAAAATTTTGCTGTCTTTTTGCTGCATAAATTTAGAGTGCACAAAATGCACTAAAGATAAACGTCTAAACACCATCACCACCGCACTTTTTGGCTTACTGCTAATGTATTACTCAAGGCCGCGCTGGGGCTTACAACAAAATTAAATATGTAAAGGGCCGCCCCCCCAGAGCGAGCATCGTAAATTTCACACCTTAAATCATCTCCCTAATCTCATCCTTTAACTGCGAAATCCCCTCCAGTGTAACCGTAGAAACAAAACACGGTTTAA
>CAZOQT010000048.1:3941-5878 GCA_964582265.1 uncultured Candidatus Peribacteria bacterium | reverse complement strand
TACAAGGGTGTTATTTGTGAAAAATGTGGAGTTGAAGTAACACGTTCATCAGTACGCCGTAATCGCATGGGGCATATCAAGTTGGCGGTTCCAGTTACACATATCTGGTTCCTTCGCTCAACTCCAAGCCGCATTGGCCTTTTAATTGATTTGCCAATCAAAGCAATTGAACAGGTAGTTTATTTTGCTGCTTATATCATCACTTCAGTTGATGACAAAGCCAAAACAGAGGCTAAAGAGCAATTAATGGCTGAATATAAGAATTTCCGTAAGAAATTACAGGACGAAGCAGGCAGCAAAAAAAGTTCAGACGACATGGATGAAGATGATTCTAAAGCTTCCAAGGCAAGTAAAGGAGACCAAAAAGCAAACGTAGATAAAGAAATTGCTCAAAAGCTGGAAGAACTGGATGAACAACACAGAATTGCCAAAGAAGAATTGGAAGGCATCAAAGTTGGCAAGATCTATTCAGAACTGGAATATCGTGATCTTTCCATGAAGTTCGGCCACATTTTTAAAGCTGGAATCGGTGCTGAAGCAATGCGTACAATTATTCAAAATCTTGATTTAGATAAACTTACTCAACAACTGGAAAAAGACCTTAAGAAGGCTTCTGGTCAAAAGCAAAAGAAGATCATCAAACGCATTAAATTGGCTGGCTCACTAAAGAAAGCCGGCATCAAAGCAGAATGGATGATTATGACTGTTTTGCCTGTAATTCCACCAGATTTACGTCCAATGGTTCAATTGGATGGTGGCCGTTTTGCCGCTTCTGATCTTAATGATTTGTATCGTCGTGTTATTAACCGCAACAACCGTCTTAAGAGACTTATGGCGATTGGTGCTCCGGAAGTAATTTGCCGCAATGAAAAACGCATGCTTCAGGAAGCAGTTGATACACTTTTAAATAACTCCGCGCGCGCTGGAAAGACTGTTTTCAATTCTGGCGATAAACGCAAACTCCGCTCTCTTTCTGACATGCTTAAAGGTAAACAAGGCCGCTTCCGTCAGAACTTGCTTGGTAAACGTGTGGATTACTCCGGTCGTTCCGTAATTGTGGTAGGTCCAAAACTCAAACTTCATCAATGCGGTCTGCCAAAATCCATGGCGCTTGAACTATTTAAGCCTTTTGTAATTGGAAGACTGATTCGTGATGGTTATGCGCACAACATTAAGAGCGCAGAAAAACTTATCCAAAACGGCAAAAAAGAAGTTTGGGATATTTTGGAAGAAGTAACTCATGATCATTATGTACTTTTAAATCGTGCTCCAACACTTCACCGTCTTGGTATTCAGGCATTCCAACCAGTATTGGTAGAAGGTAAAGCTATTCAAATTCATCCACTGGTCTGTTCGGCTTTCAATGCGGACTTTGATGGTGATCAGATGGCCGTTCACGTTCCCCTTTCACGCCAAGCTCAGGAAGAAGCTAAAGAACTGATCGTTTCCAGACATAATCTGCTAAAACCTTCCGCAGGTGACCCAATCGTTGCTCCTGCACAAGATATGGTACTTGGTTGTTATTATTTAACAAAAGAAACTGCTGGTAAAAAAGGTGAAGGTATGGTCTTTACCGACATTGACGAAGCGATGATGGCTCATCGTTTGGGATACTTACATTTACAAGCAAAAATCAAAGGTCGTGTAGACGGAGTAATTCAAGACACAACACTTGGACGCATGATCTTCAACAGTTTTGTGCCAAAAGCTCTCGGATACATCAACGAAACTATCGGCAAAAAACAATTGGGTGAAATTATTGCTGATTGTTTCAATCGCTGTGGTCAAGACGTAACTGCCGTATTTGCAGATGATCTAAAGAGAATCGGATTTATGTTCGCAACCGTTTCTGGAATTTCCATTTCTGCTTCAGACATGATTGTGCCAAAGAAAAAGCACGAAATCATAGACAAAGCCTCAGAAAAAGTTAAAGAAAT
>CAZOQT010000048.1:0-3841 GCA_964582265.1 uncultured Candidatus Peribacteria bacterium | reverse complement strand
TTGAAGTTCGCTCTGTTATGACTTGTCAAACTGAAGGTGGTATTTGTATTAAGTGTTATGGTAAAGATCTTGGTACAAACCACACCGTACAAATTGGTACAGCCGTAGGTATTATTGCCGCTCAATCCATTGGTGAACCAGGTACACAGCTTACAATGCGTACCTTCCACATGGGTGGTGTTGCCGGTGAAGGTGATATTACTCAAGGTCTTACACGTGTTGAAGAACTTTTTGAAGCACGCATACCAAAATCCCCTGCTTTCCTTGCGGAAATTGCTGGTCGTGTAAAAATCAGCCACAAAGGTCATTTGGCAGAAATCACCATTACTTCAGAAGAACCAGTAGAACTGGATCATCAACTTGGTGCTGACCTTGTTGCGACAGTCAAAAAGGGTGACAAAGTAAAAGCAAAAGACGTAATTGCTAAATCAGAAACAACCAAAGAAGTAGTTCGCGCAGAAGAAACAGGTAAAGTAACAGAAGTTACTCCTGAATACATCAGAGTCCTTTGCGATGCCAACATTGAAAAGAACTACAAGATTCCATTCGGCAAAACAATCAAGGTAGCTAATAATTCACTTGTTAAGAAAGGTGACGCTTTGACTACAGGCCACCTAAACTTACGCGAACTGATGCGCTTAACAGACATTTACACTGTTGAAAAGTACATCATGACCGAAGTACAAAGTATTTATGCTTCTCAAGGTCAAACAATTAACGATAAACACATCGAAATCATTGCCCGCCAAATGCTATCTAAGATCAGAATTCTTGACGCAGGCGACACTCCATTCCTGGCTGGTGAAATTGTTGATATCATTCAGTACGAAATGGCTAACCGTGAAGCAGAAAAGAAAGGTGGAAAGAAGGCTAAGTCAGAAAGATTGCTGCTTGGACTTACCCGTATTGCCCTCCATACAGAAAGCTGGCTTTCTGCCGCTTCCTTCCAGGAAACAATCCGTGTATTAGTAGAAGCCGCTACCACAAACCGCATTGACCGTCTTGAAGGTCTAAAAGAAAACGTAATCATTGGTAAGTTGATTCCTGCCGGTGAAACCTTCAGAAAACTGCATCCAGAACTGATTCCTGCCGAACAAAAACAGGCCGCAGCGCAGAAGACAGAGGTTGCGGACACTCGCAAACTAGCTGTAGTGTAGCTTTTTATAGGTTTAATGGCTTGCCTGCCAACTTCCCTTGCATTTATAAAAATTGCAGTGTAAAGTAGGCAAGCCTTGTCAGAAAAGAATCTAATTATTCATTACTCATAAAGGAAAATGCCAACAATTAACCAACTCGTGCGCAGACCACGTCACAACAAAAATCGTAAATCAAAGTCTCCAGCTCTTCAAAAGACTTTCAATACTTTAAAGAACGCGAGTCTTGACCTTCCATGTCCTCAAAAACGTGGAGTTTGCATTAAAGTTGGCACAATGACACCAAAGAAACCTAACTCAGCGCTCCGCAAATTTGCCCGTGTTCGTTTAACAAATGGAGTTGAAGTAAACGCTTATATTCCAGGAGAAGGCCACAATTTACAGGAACATAGTGTAGTACTTATTCGTGGCGGAAGAGTTAAAGATCTACCAGGTGTACGTTACCATATTGTTCGTGGCAAGTTGGATACACAAGGTGTTCAAAATCGCAAACAAAGCCGCTCTCGTTATGGCGCTAAGAAGCCAAAGAAATAAGCCGCGCGAGCAATGCGAGGCCGCAGGCCGAGCTTAACTACTAATTACAAATTTCTAATTACTAATTAAAAGGAAATGGCACAAAAAAGATCACTCTACATTCCGGAAGGCTCAAATCCTCTTCAAGAGAAGTTTATCAACTACCTCATGCAAGAAGGTAAAAAGAACATTGCCCGCAAAATCTTTAAAGATATGCTCGCGATTTTAGTTGAAAAGGGCAACAAAGTTCCGGAAAAAGTATTTGAAAAAGCAATTGAATCCGTTAAACCAACTCTAGAAATCAAGGCAAAACGTATTGGTGGTGCTGTTTACCAAATTCCAATCGAAGTAAAACCAGGTCGCCAATTAATGCTTGCATTCCGCTGGATTTTGGAAGGCGCTCGTGGCAAAAAAGGCAGCCCAATGGCTCAAAAATTGGCTGATGAACTCCTTGCGGCTTCTAATGGTGAAGGTTCCGCAATCAAGAAGAAGGATGACACCATGAAGATGGCTCAAGCTAACAAAGCTTTTGCGCATTACGCTAAGTACTAAGACGAACGCATTCAGAACCGAACATTCACACAATTATAAAAAGCCCCTCCAACCCGGGGCTTTTTTGTAAATCAAGTTGAAATCAAGCTCACTAAGATGTTAACTTAACAGCCTACATTTAAGTCAAACGTCATGTCCGGAATTAACAAGCACCCCGAAAATCCAAAAGACTTAGAATTTTTAAGGGACCTTCCAGAAAGCCTAACTAAATTTTGTGACGACCTGGATTTATTAACACAAGCTCACGATCTCTCCAGTATCATACAGGCGAAAGATCCTAGAATAGAAGAAATCATTTCTGCAGTTAAACAGGTCCTAAACATGCCCATACAACCAGATACACCAGAAGCAACAAGGATAATTCTGGACGCAGTCAACAGAACCATAGATCTGTGTGATTATTTTTCTGCGGAAGTGCTTTACTTATGTCTGGAAAATCAAAGAAACGCCCTGCTCGCAGCCGAAATCAAAAAATAGTAATCAGTTTGTGTTCCATGCCGTTTTAGAGCGGACTTTTTATTTTGGCGAGCGCCACATCTGTTACTTTGGTATAAATTTGCGTAGTTTTAATGCTGCTGTGCCCCAAAATTTGCTGAATATAGCGGATATCGACTCCGTCCTCCAACAAATGAGTCGCAAAACTGTGCCGCAGCGAATGAAACCCGGCAATTTTGTTAATTCCAGCTTTATTAAGCGCATTTAGAAAAACTTTTTGAGCCGTCCGCTGATGCAGTTTTTTGCCGCCATTCTTGCAATCCCCTGCACTTCCTCTTTGACTTTCAAATACAAAATCACGAATATTCTTGCCAAAAACAAAGGCTTTTAGTTCATCTTTTATTTTGGTCGATAGCACTGAAACGCGATCCTTATCCCCTTTTCCGTGCTTTACACAAACCAGATTCCGTCCAAAATCCAAATCCCCTACCCGCAAATTAACAATTTCGCTAACGCGCAAACCCGATCCATAAGCCACACAAAGCATGAGTCGATGCTTTTTATTTTGATGAACTGCCAAAATTTTCAAGATTTCTGCCTTAGAAAAAACAGTCGGCAACCGCCGGGACCTTTTGGCAAATTTTAAGGGAATTGGCGTTTGATCTTTAAGCACCTGACGATAAAAAAACTTAATCGCATTAAGATAAAGATTAACAGTTTGAGGAGCGGCGCCCATGTCCTGCTTATGCAAAAGAAAAGAGCGGATTTTTTCTATGTCCAAAGCCTCGCCCGACTCAATACCATAGCCATATTTATCAATAAAATAAGCCATAAAACCAGCCACACACGAACGATAAGCCCGCACAGTCCTTAAACTGTTGCCCTTCAACCTCAACTCCTCCACTAAACGCAATAAAAGGTGTTCCATAAGCTAAAATAATCCAAATCAATAAACCCAAAATAACAAAAAAAAATTAAATTTTTCTAAACCAAACCTGAAAAAAACTTAAAATCTGTGCGAACGCACACTGCACTCAAATTGCCTTACCGAACAACACTTCCCAAAACACACCAATGCTTGCTATTATCCAGGCGAAAAGGACAGCAAGACAGTAGTTGTACGAAATGTTGTGCCCTTAATAATCAATACTATGAATTTATTCAATATTTGCAACATAATAAATAAA
>CAZOQT010000047.1:0-6059 GCA_964582265.1 uncultured Candidatus Peribacteria bacterium | reverse complement strand
GGATAACTGGTTCTGGGAAGGTGATTGATTCAAGAATAATTGGTTTGTCTTCATCACAAAGAGTGTGGCCGGTAAAAGTGCCTTTTAAACCTACAGTTGCGGCAATATCACCTGCGTGTACTTCTTTGATTTCTTCACGCTGGTTAGCATGCATTTGAATCAAACGGCTAATGCGTTCTTTGTTGCCGGTTGAAGTGTTTAAAACGTAGCTTCCGGAAGTTAGTTTACCTGAATAAACACGGAAGTAAGCCAGTTTTCCTACGAATGGATCTGTCATGATCTTAAAAATCAAAGCAGAGAAAGGGGAGTCTTCTTTCATGGAGCGCTCTTCTTCTACGCCTGTATCTGGATTTGTGCCTTTTACAGCGCCGATATCAAGAGGAGAAGGAAGATAAGCGTTTACACCATCAAGAACTAACTGAACACCTTTGTTGGCAAGAGCAGATCCGCAGAATACCGGGTAAAGCTTGTTTTTGACTACGGCGTGGCGCATACCTCTAACGATTTCTTCTTTAGTAAGTTTTTCACCATTCAAATATTTATTCATCAGGTCATCAGAATGCTCAGAAACCTTTTCTTCCAAACGATGGCGATACTCTTCAACCTGAGCTTGCATGTCTTCTGGAATTGGGATTTCTTTGATGATTTCACCGTGTTTGCCTTCAAAAGTGAAAGCTTTCATTTCGACCAGGTCAATTACGCCACTGAAAGTGTTTTCCTGACCGATTGGAAGTTGAACAGCAACAGCTTCTTTACTTAGACGATCAAAAATTGAGTTAAGAGACATGTAGAAGTCTGCACCCAATTTATCCATTTTATTTACAAAAGCCATGCGGGGAACTTCGTATTTATCCGCTTGGCGCCATACAGTTTCTGATTGTGGCTCAACACCCTGAGAGCCGTCGAAAACTACAACACCTCCATCAAGTACGCGTAGAGAGCGTTCTACTTCCGCAGTAAAGTCTACGTGCCCTGGAGTATCAATAATGTTGTAGCGGCATTCTTTCCATGAACAGGTTGTAGCGGCTGAAGTAATTGTAATACCGCGTTCACGTTCCTGTTCCATCCAGTCCATTGTGGCAGCACCTTCATGCACTTCACCGATCTTGTAGTTTTTACCGGTATAAAAAAGAATACGTTCGGTGGTAGTGGTTTTACCAGCGTCGATATGCGCAATAATACCGAAATTGCGTAGTTTACTAAGGTCTTCTGCCATACGGTTTAATTAAGAATTAATAATTAGGAATTAGTAATTGAATCACAAGAGAAAAATTGCCCCGTTTGTGGGCTTTAGTATTATATTTATTGTTGTTTGGAAGTCAAGAATAGAGTTTAAGTAATTTTGTGAAACAATTTTATTATAGTAAGATTTTAGAAATTAATGGTAGATTGTATTACTTACCACATCAAATTTTTTAACAAATTTTTTATGTCGAATCTTCTGAACAAAAAAGCGCCGGAGGTTAAATTGCCGGACGAAAACGGGGCGGAACTTTCACTCGCCGATTTTAAAGGGCAGTACATTTTGCTGTATTTTTATCCTAAGGATATGACTCCGGGTTGTACAACGGAAGCTTGCGAGTTGCGCAATAAAATGAACGAGTTGAAGTCTTTAAGCATTCAAGTTTTGGGCGTGAGTGCTGATTCGGAGGAATCTCATAAGAAGTTCAAGGAAAAAGAGCGTCTGAATTTTCCACTTCTTTCTGATGTTGAGCGCAAGGTCATAGAGGCTTATGGCGTTTGGAAAGAAAAATCTTTTATGGGCAAAAAGTTTATGGGAATTTCCCGCGAATCTTTTTTGATCGATCCAAAAGGGGTTATCGTTAAACACTACGAAAATGTTAAGCCGGCTGAGCACGCGCTGGAAGTAATTAGCGATGTGAAAATGCTGAAGGACATGAGGGCGTAGGGAGATTATTATTAATCCTCCAAGGTATCATTTGCTGGGTAAAGTGTTTCTGCAATATAAGTTAATTGCGGCGTAATTTCGTCTTTTGGCGGCAATGGAAGAGGGATGACTTTGCAGTCAGTTTGATTGTCTGGTTCCTGTGAATGAACTTTTATTTTTGGGTCGTTTTGTGGGACGAAGGCAGTGTTGGTTGTAACTCCGGGGATGCGCAGGCCGGCCATATGAGAGGGAAGAGCACTTTTATTTGTGCCAAAAAGGAAAACTAAAAGTTGCATAAATAAAACTCGGGCTGTGCCTATTACAGTTTTTACATCATTCAGATCTTCTGGCTCATCTTCTTTTAGTTCTTTAAACCAGCCTAATTCGGTGGCTTCTTCCTCAGAGATTTGCTCTGCTAATTTAATGCCAGTAGAGTGAATTGCTTTTGCTTTTTCTATTTCAAAAGTTTCTAAAGTTCCTAAGGTTTCAGATTTGCCTATTTGCTCTGCGCCATTAGATCCAGGACTGTTCATATGAGAGTACTATTCAAATAGGAGTGCGGCAATTTATGACCTTATACGGAATTTTATTCTGATTTAAGTGGTTTTGGCAAATTCAATTTTTATTTTTACGCCCATTTGTTTTAGGTCATCCATTAAAATTTTTTCATCAACCGCGTGTCCCATCATCCAGAGTCCCGGAGAGATTGTTTTATTTAAATATTGTTTTAAACAAGCCACAACTGGGATTGCCGTAAACAAATAAGCGTCCTCATGTTTAGCTATAATGCGAACTTCAAGTTTTTTCCCATCCTTTATTCCTTCTGCTTGGTTTAAAAATACAACTCCTTTCTGCTCGCCGGAAAAATTGTTTACGCCCCAGGTAAAAAGTTTACACAAAAAACCGGTTAAAAATCCCTTTTTGATTTTTTGTATTATGAAAATGATTGGGATTATAAACCAGTCAACAAGCCAATTAAAACCTGCGACATAAACACCTGTTTCTTTAAGGTTGAATCTTCTTTGTACATCTTTCATTTCTTCCATCTGCAATGGAAAAAGTGGCATTTTACCGAATGGGCTGCCAAGATCGATTTTTATGGAATCTTTATAAGTGGCATTTTTCCAGGAATTATTTTTATATATTTCAGCGCTAAATTCGGAAATTAAATCTAAAATTTCTTTAGCCTGGTCAGCTCTTTTGAATTTGGCATTCATCGCCATCGCGATGATTGCTTTATTGTATGTATCAAAATATTGCGCTCCAAAACGTGCGAATACGGCAGGCAGTCCAGGATGAAACCCGGCTTGGGTTATAAAAGTGCGATTCTCTTTTTTTATATCAGGGGCGATTTCACTTAAGTCATGAATTGTTGTTTCGCTTACTAAAATGTCTAAATAATCACAACCAGAAACAAGGGCTGCTTTTCCGATTTGTTTAATAAGGCCCGGTGTTGTGGTTAATGCAATCACAAGATTTACGCCATTAAATGCGGACAGCAAACTTTCTTCTTGGGCAGCATCTGCATAGCGAGAAGTAACACGTTGAATGTTATGTTCTTGGTTTAAAGTCGCAGCAAATTCGGCTGCTTTTTCTTTGTTTCTCCCTGCGATGATAATATCCACAGAGGTTTCTTTTAAAAGTAGGCGAGCGAGTGTTTTGCCAACTTCACCATATCCGCCCAGTAACAGGAATTTAATTGGCATTTGTTTAACAACTTTTTTCTTATCCATAAAAAATTTATTTCGACAAAAGTGTCCAGGCACCAACAATTAAAAATCCGGTGCCTCCAATTATTTTAAGTGTTTTTTCATCTAAATAATTGGATAAGACGCTGCCGAATAAAACGCCAATCGCACTGGTTAAAACCAACGCAAAGGCTGCGCCAAGAAACACAATTAATTTAGAATTATCTTTGTTTGAAGCAAAAAGCAAAGTGGCAATTTGTGTTTTATCGCCAAGCTCAGCTAAAAAAATAGTAACAAACGCGGTGATGAAAATTTTCATATTTGTAATCAGTGAGTGTTTTTTGACTTGTTAAAGTTTAGCACGAATTATCTCAATTTGGGAGAGCTGCACGTTGAAATAGTAAGCCAGAACCGGCAAACAGTGTGGCGAAAATAGAATTGATTGCGAATACACCCATAACTCCCGCATTTCCCCAACTAACTTCTGGCGAAATAATCAGTGCAATTATTGGAATCGAGAATTGAACAAGCGAGACCGCAAACAATGTAAGTGCCATTCCTCGGGGATTGAAGCGTGAAATAAGAGAGCCGATAAGCCCGATGGCAGGTACTGCCCAATACATCAAGTTTACAGAGTTGTTTTCACTTCCAATAATACCAACAGCGCCACTAACCCAGCCAAGAAGAAATATTCCCGCAAGCCCAACACCGAAAGCGGCACGATATATTTTGTCGCGAGTCTTCAGCCATTGCCACAATTCGTAAATCCCACCAACAAGCAGCAGTATGCTTATGTAGGCAATAGTTTCATCCCATTGCCCTTTGCTAGTGAATTGCATAGCTAAGATAATAGTTAGCGCAAGAACCAAAAAAGTCGTCCAAACGATGAGTCTTTTTGTTTTTTTCATGGTAAAAAATTAAATTCTTGCAGCATGAAAGAAATTTTTCATTTCAGCTGACGTTCGCGTGTATCTGATGTTGACCGGTGATAAAATCCTCTGAAAGCGGATCGCCGTACAATATGGGTGAATGCAGCGGACCAGATATGCGCTGTTTTCGGATGTGAAAAATCACTCGTTCTTTAAAAGTACTTCGAGTTTATCAAACATCCCGTTCCATCCTTTTATCATATCCTCTAGCATTGAATCATCATAGGGATTTTCACCGACCATATTCATTGTAGTAATGTCATTTTCTGCTGTTAATCTGAATTCTACTAATGACTCAATTATTTCTTCACCAGGCATTCCATAGTGTGAGGATGGAACGGGATTGCCTTTTGAATCAGTGAATGTATCTAGCCAGGATAGGAATTTGGGTTGCTCAATTGTTTGATAAACTCCTCGGCCCCAAAACTCTTGATCTTCTGAACCTTTAAAACAATATCCAAATATTCCACCCTTTTTTAAATCAACAGAGATACCTGATGCTTTGAAACCAGGTGGAGACCACCATTTTTTCAGTTTATCTGCGTTAGTTAATGCTTCCCAAACTTTTTCTATTGGGGCCGAGAATGAGCGTTCTAAAGTCATTTTTTTCATGCATGAGCGTTAAAAAATACAATTTTGCCTAACGTTTCGGCGCAGTATGGGAAGTTGTTTGCGATGGTATAATATGCCCGAAGGGCGACCAGCGCAAAAAATTTGTGTGCGCGACGAAGGAGCGAGCCCTCATGGGCTCTGTTATATGAAGTTGAGAAAATTCTTTTTTTGCGAAATGAAATGGAGCAAAATCAGTGATTTTTATTTTTTCTCTAATAATGACTTCATTTGTTCTAAAGATAATCCAGTAATTTCCTGTAGTTTCTGTTTGCTGGCTTCTGTTAAGTCTGAAAATAAATTGAGAGGGCGAGCAGTATGATATTCATGCATAAATTTTGGGTTTTCTGTCGCTGGAACACTTTTAAAATTTAGAACAACGGGAGTGAGTAAAGCTGAATAGTCTCTTTGTATTATACTTGAATCAATTCCCAACTGTGATGATATTCCTTGAATGTCATGCTCTGTAACGGGTTTGTTTGGACCATGAATTTTTGCATAATTTTCGGCTGTTTCTCGTCTGTCAGTCACGACCGTTGTTTCCATTGCTTTAAATCCCTCTCTATCTGGATCAAATGATCTAAGGTCGCCTCCTTCTTTATGTAAAGCGACTAACAGAAAACCCAAAATTGTTCCCCTGTAATAAACTGCTTCTTGGTCTTCAAATGGCTCTACACCAACTTCTGAATTTGGGTCTATATCTTGCATTGAATCAAGCAGGGACTTAATTTCAGGTTTTATAGCACCAAATATTTTGTCTCTCACTTCTAAGGCAACCATCCCTGTTATAATTTCGCCAGATTTAGTTCTAGCTTCAGAAAATCTTACTTCTTTTCCCTGCGCTTCATAGAACCTTCGTTGTTGTTCTTTATCTTCTACTCCAATGTTTGTAAGCCATTTGAAGACCTGCTCGCCCTCATCCTCTCGGTCTTGTTGTGGTAAGTG
>CAZOQT010000046.1:0-6827 GCA_964582265.1 uncultured Candidatus Peribacteria bacterium | reverse complement strand
CGGGCCCAGATGCCTTTTTTAACTTTTTTGGCTATATAGTTAGGATAATAATCATTAAGGATTGTGGTTGCCGCCAAGTCTGCATTTGCCCAAACCATAATTTCACTCCTGGTTTTTAAGGTATCTTCCATGATTTTAATTAGACCCTCTTTGCCTTCAAAAACCGTCATTTGTGGGACTGCTTCAAAATGTGAATGGAGCTTTAAAAGTTCAGGCAAAGACTTTTCCAGTTCTCGATATTTGTGATGCTGCGACTCAACAAACATGCGCGGATCGATCACGCTGTAATATAAAAGCTTACCTTTTTTGATGTGGCCGACCAATCCTTTTTTCTGCATTTCTTCTAGTAAAACGTAGGTAGTTGGCCTTTTTATGCCGGAGCGACGGGCAATAGTGCTTGGCAAAGCCTCTTTTAGCTCCAGCATAGCCAGGTAAATTTGAGCTTCTTTTGATGATAACCCGTTTTGCTTTAGAACTGATATTAAATCCATGGGGGAAGTTATTAAATTCGTTGGGTATTGTTAATAAATTTGACAACACATATTTAATATTATTCTAGCATTTATATAGCTTATTATCAAGCCATAATGTTGAGTTTATATGCAAAGTTAATCTATAAAAAGTGTCTAGCTTTATTGACTGTTTTGTTATGAATGATAAGATGTTAATCCGCAATAAACCTTAATTGAAGTCAACTATGAACTCACGCATTTCAATCTTGGCAGGAAATCCTAGGGTGAACCGCTTGGAAGATGGTTCGATCCAAATCGAACCACAAATGGTTGCCTTTGAAGAGGCATTAAAAATCGCGAAATCGTGTCGAGAAAAGGCATCTAAAATTGTTGTTCTTTTTGATCATGCGGGAATTTTTAAGAAGCAGTTTGTTGATCCTTCGGTCAGTAGAAGAAAAAGAGACCATTTAAAGTTGGCTGATCTAGTTCCTGAAATTCGTGAAGTTTATAAAGTGAAAGCTGCAGAATATGGAGTAAAGCTCCAAGACATTTCTGTCTTAACCGAGGATCTTTGCAGGCTTGATATTTTGGGGCGTGAACTTTCATTAGAGGCGCAACACAGATTTATGTCTCCAAGTATGACCTGTAAGAGAAGAAGTTGCGTGTTGGATGAGGACGTCAATGATGATGAAAAACCTGATTTAAAAGTTAATTGTACTGGTATTGCTGCAGCTACAATTAGTTATCTTGCTAAATTGATGGATGCTAACGACCAAATTACAACTTGTTGGGAGTTTGATCCAGTGCGCGCAAAGCCTGGAGTACTTTCTGCCGGAATAGAATTCGCAAAAGAATTTTTGGGAGTGAAGAGTCAGGTCGAACTAAAAATGTTTTTAGCTTTGCCGGGACGGCCTTTGTGGACCAAGTCAGCAACTTTTTAATTATTTCATTATTTAAATTAATTTCTATGAACACTTTGGATATATCAAAAGGACCATTTGGGAAATCAGTACAGGCAAATGATAAGCTTTGCCATGAATTACCTAAACTTACAGGGCCAAATTGTCATAAATCAACCGAGTCTCAACCTCCGGACTACACTGAATCAGGCGAAACAGCGTCTTGCGTCGTAAGTGGAATTTCTGAAGAAGTTAGGGTTACATTGGCTTTGGAGCAATTGCCGGATGGGGAGTTATGGAATTTATTTAAATGTGCAGCGTCGCATAATGATATGTGGGCTCAAGGTGAAAAATTGCAGATGGAGGACGGCACTTTAATGGATCAGAAATATGCCAATGCGATCCTTGTTGTTGGGATTAAAAGATTCGGACTGGAGGCCATTAAGGTGCATGATAATTTAAACATTTGGAATCCGGATGAAATGTATGAAATGTCTTATGTTGAAAAACTTTATGGCCGGGAATTTAAAACATATGAAAAGCATTGTGGATCTTATTATCAACTTGTTCGTGAAGAAGCTAAAGGAAAAGTGAAGGTCTCTGATGTGGATCGATTAGGCCATTTTACACGAATGATTTCGCCTAAATCGCATCCTCAACTTATGGATGCATTGGCTGATATATGGATAAAACTACGCAGTGATGATAATGCTTTGAAAAGCTTTCAGGAAAAGGGTTTAGCGAGGTTGTCTCCAGAAGAGCGTTATAAAAGTGATGATTACTTTAATGCTTCTGAGTGGGTTCGGGAATTATATGAAGTTTTTTCAAGTATGAGGAAGAATGGTGTTGTTGCAAACCCTAATTTTGTGAAAAAAACTGTGGCTGAATTGATGCGCAGAAATTTTTTGGCTCAAGTGCAGCTCGGGGGAGTTAGAAGTAGATATGCTTTGAGGCTTGTCGGTGACCATAACATTGCAAATCCAGAAGCGCCAATAAAGGTGGGATTATCACGTGCGGATTTTTCGGCTTTAGAGTGTCTATTTGGAGAGCATGACGCGACATTTGATACAGACCATGTGGCTTACGCACTGGATGAAAGCGTGGTATAACTTATTGATTTATTTAAACTATATGACTCCAGAAAAATCAGAAAATCCACTAGCGACCTTAGTTGATTTTGAGACATTAAAGCTAAAGCCGGAAAACTTAACAGAAAAGCAGCGCAAGGTTGCTCATCTGATTGATCCCCGGTTTTTTGAGGGTGGAGTAAATCCTTTTCGCGAAGAAAAAAGTAAAAAAGATTATGTTTACAATACCCCTGTGGAATTGGATGAAGAACTTTTTTATCTTCATCCTTTGATGGATCCAGCAGTGCTGGAACAGGGGAACGTTAGAAGATTTCCAGCTGGCATTAACGAAAAATATATTTCTGAAAAATATTTAGAAGATAAATGGGTTTCCGAAGGAAATAATGAATTATCTAAACAGCTTGAAAGTTGGGTAGAAGAAAATCTGGATCGATTAAAAAAGAAAGATAAAATCAGGCTGGTGGATATAGGCCCTTGCGGTGGAGCAATTACAACTCTTTTTGCGCTCCGTGGTCTGCATAAACATGGATTGCTGGATAAAGTTGAAGTTGCGCTTTTGGACATAGTTCCTAACGTGCTGGAAGCCACACTCGCCGGCAGGTTCAATGTCCCCGATGAAATGCTGAAAGAATATGGAATGGAATTTTTGGGGGAGAAAGGTGCTAATTATAAAGAGATTTTAAAAGGCGGTGTGCTGCATGGTGTTAAGGAATGGTATGAATCGCATCCAGAGAATAAACCTAGCGAATTCACCGCCAACGCCCTTTCACTTAGCGAGCAAAATGAGACAAGTTTAGGAGAAAGGGCCAAAGTTCATTATTACCGTGGCGATGGTGAAATCCTCCCGAAAGGGGTACAAAATGCTGATATCGTCTTATCAGCTTACACACATCATCATATGAATTTTTTAGGAAGAAAATCACTTTGCCAGCAAATGGAACAGGCTGCCGGGGAAGAAGGATTTATAGGAATTGCAGATTTCTACGTACCAACATATGAAGACTATATGGAATGGTACCAGCCGCACTTTCAAAACCATGGTGATGCGCCACCAGTAGAATGTCCTTTGGTAGATGGACAGACTTTATCCTCATGGCTTGGAAATTCCAAATTACGAAATAACGAAATAAAAAATCTAGTAAGAACCTTTGTCTTTAGTGCTACAAAAAAGCCGTCTAGATCAGCAGAAGAGGCAAAACAACGCGAAATTCAAAGTTCTACCAGAAGTAATGTAGAAAAAGCAGGAGTAGATGGACTTTAAATCTTCAATCTAGAACACAACTTTCCCTATTTTCTTGGTGCCGGGGAGAGGACTCGAACCTCCACGCCTTTTGGGCATATGCTCCTAAGGCATACATGTCTGCCATTTCATCACCCCGGCTCATTTCACCATGCAATATTTAGCTTTTATTCTTTTCCTAGTCAAATACAAATTGCAGCCATTATAATACATTAATTTTAATAATTTAATAGAGTCTTTTTTAGCGAAGCTCAAAGCGTAGATACTTTTACCTTTTAGTAAATAGCCTTTTATTCCATCTTTACTGGTCATCTCTCGTAACCATGTTAAGAATTCAAAACTACCTGAATAAAAGCGAATTTTTAACTGCAAGTATTTGCTTTCTGGATGACAATTTGTCCCAATCGTTCCATCTCCATCAAAACAACCTCGTAAAAAATCATAAAAAAATTCATCCGGGATATTTAAACGACCGATCGTCCTAGATTTCCGCGGTGTTAAACCAATATCTAGCAAAAATCTATAAAAATTAACATCGCCAAACTGAATTACGTAATATCGCTTGACAGTGTCATAGCCGCGCGCCTTCATGCCAACTTTATTCGTCAATTTTAATGCACTCTTATAATGCTCGATCATTTCAAAATCCTTCGACGTAAAGCTAATATGCCGCCCATCCGGCGATAGATTCCCATCAGTGGCAATTAGCCCTATCGCATAAGCAAAATCTGTGCTCCAGTCGGTCCTAATTTTTGATCTATTTCTCATCCTTGGAATGCTACCACCAGAGCTCAAAATTGTTAACTAAAAAAATCTAAAATTTTGCTAAAACATCAAGAAAGACCAAAGCCCTTGACACATATGCAATAATTATGTAATATAGCACCCATTCTCAAAAGCAAAAGTGTAAAGCTACAAGCTTGCGTGAATATCAAATTTCTTTCTTGACACTACCAGCGTTTACGCCTAATCTCTTATTATCTAAAAGTGTCGTTTAATAGAAATTTCACATCAAAATTCTCTCAAATTTTTAAATCCCGAATTTATGGATCAATTCTCTCAAAGCTCATTTGCATCTGGCACAGGGTCTACATCTGCTCCTCAAAAGCCAATTGGCAAACTAGATTTGAGCGAGATTATTGAAGATATGTTTCTTGTTCTTACTAATAAAGAAAAAGACGTAATCGTTAAAAGGTTTAGCCTAGATAACAAGCCAAAATTGACCCTGGAAAAGATTGGCCAGGCTTTTTCAGTAACAAGAGAAAGAATTCGTCAAATTGAGAAAATTGCCCTCAATAAACTTCGCCGCACCGTTGATAATACTAAACTCAGTATCATCAACAAGTTGGCAAAAGAAATTTTAGCCGCACACGGTGGCATTTTGCTGGAAAATAAATTGGTTGCTGAAATTTTGAACAACATCTTAAGTTCACAAGAAGTTGACGCAAACATAATTAAGCTTGCGCTTAACATCAATCAGGACATTACTAAGATGGAGAAGACCAATACCTATAAGCCATTCTGGCACATGACTTCAATCAGCATGGACGATATTAAGCTGATTATTGAAACAGGTATTACTATCCTTAATAAGAAGGGTGATGTAGCCCCAGATGAAAAGATCGCCGCGGAAGTAATGAGCGCATGTGATGAGCGTGGCAAAAAATTTGTAAGTCCAATGATTACCTCTGCTTTAGAAGTTGATAAGCGTGTTAAGAGAGTTAAGGAAGGATTCGGCTTGGTTATGTGGAGACACATTAACCCACGCAGTATTCGTGATAAAGCTTACATTGTACTTAAGAAGTCAGGTCAACCACTTCACTTTGTTGATATCGCCAATAAGATTGCTGAGTCTGGCTTTGACAAAAAAGTTGTGACAACTCAGGCTGTTCACAATGAGTTAATTCGTTATGAACAATTCGTTTTAGTTGGACGTGGACTTTACGCTCTTAAGGAATGGGGTTACAAGAAGGGTACAGTTGCCGATGTAATTGAAAACCTGCTCCGCAAAAAGAGCCCAATGACCAAACAAGAAATTATTCAAGGTGTTCTTAAGCAACGCCAAGTTAAGAAGGGCACAATTTCTCTTAACCTTCAAAAGAACGCTCAATTTGTTCGTGTTGGTCGCGCGGTTTATAAGCTCGATGAATCACAAAAGGCCTAAGTCTAATTATCATGTGCATTTTCTGCAAGATTGTAGCCAAAGAAATTCCTTCTAAGCTGGAATATGAGGATGATCTTTGCATAGCTTTTCATGATATTAATCCCAGAGCGCGTGTGCATCTTTTGGTGATTCCCAAAAAGCACATCTCTACTTTAAAAGATATGCAAAATTTGGATGAGCCTGCATTTGGTCGAATGATGATGACTGCCAGAGATTTAGCTAAAAAGTTCAATTTAGAAGACTACAAATTAATGATGAGTGTTGGCAAAAACGCCGGACAGGAAGTTTTCCATGTACACCTGCATCTATTAAGTGTGAACTAGTCTCTCCATTGCAGTATTTAAGCGTGGATTTCTAAGGATATATCCAGGGCTTTTGCCGAATGAGTTAACATGCCCAGTGAAATTATATCTACGCCTGCTAAGGCATAGGCCTTGATATTTTTTAAATCGATTCCACCCGAAGCCTCAAAAAATACATTTTTTGACCAACCCTTTTTCTTGATAATATTAATAGTCTGCTTTACCTCTGCTACGCTCATATTATCAAGCATCACATATAGGGGATTAACAGGCACGGAAGACCTGCTTATAAAACATTCAACGAGTTTAACTGCTTCACTTTTGGAATTAACCTCAATCTCCACAAAATGCCCAAGCTTAAGAGGATTTGTCTTTAGGATTTTGTTTATTAAAAAACCGAAATCATGATTCAATATTTCCAAATGATTATCCTTGACCAAAATAGCGTCACTTAAATTCAACCTGTGTGTACCACCGCCTCCAACTAAACACGCCTTTTTATCGAGCAATCCCCAAAGTGTTTTACGTGTTGGCACTATTAACACACTGTTTCCAGCAATTTTGCAGGCCGTGTGCATAAGTGTGGCGACCCCTGACATTCGCTGTAAAAAGTTCAAAATTGTTCGCTCTGTCTTTAAAATTTCTAAAGCCGGACCTTTTAATTTACAAATAATTTGGCCAC
>CAZOQT010000045.1:0-8216 GCA_964582265.1 uncultured Candidatus Peribacteria bacterium | reverse complement strand
TAAACTCCCCTCACTTTTATTCAAAATTTTGGCGATTTCATCGTTCTCCAATTCACTCACATATTTTAGCAACAAAATTTGCTGATACTTTTTTTTAAGTTTTGAAATGGCAAATCTAAGACGATCTCGACTCATCTTTCGTTCGACCGTAAAAACCGGATCAGCCTCACGATTTTCATCACGCAAATTATCATCTAATTGCAAAGAATCTTTATGAAGTCGATAATGGTCGACCACCATGTTGTGCGCAATTCTAAAAACCCAAGCCGAAAAAGAACTTTCCGGACTCTTTTTGTATCCTTTTAAGCGCTCCCAAATTTTCAAAAAGATGCTTTCAGTAATATCTAAAGCATCCTCTTTTGGCACTTTAAAATAAACGTACCTGTAAACCGGCTGAATAAAAAAATCATACAACTTAGCAAAAGCATCAGTATGACCATTCTGGGCTTCTACAACCAATTTCTCTATCTCCTGTTCATGTACTTTCAAATCATTCTCTGCCATATCATTCTTATTAACAGAAGCAAAATAAACGAATTAGCTAAAAAAAGGAAGTCCAAACCGGGTAAGGAGGGCTTTATTAAAACAAAAATTTGTGATAAAATAATATAATAAAATAAAACTAAAAAATGGACCTCAAAAATAAACATTTAGAATATAAATTTTGTCTATGTTTTGCGGATGAGAATCTGTTAAAGCGAATGGTTTTTGATGGTGCCGGTGGTGCAGGCGGAGCCAGACAAGAAACGGGGCCGAAAGGACCGGATAAAAAAGATGCACCGCCACCTGCCCCAACCGAGCAGCATGCCCTGGCCGAGGCTGCCACCAAAGGCGAAACCAGGACCGAATTACAAGGAATTAAAGTTGAATTAAGTCCGGAAGCTATTCAAAGCCGCCTGAACCAAATCGCGACCCGCCAAACAGAACTTCTAAAAAAGAAAGAAGCTACTGCCGAGCAAACCAAAAAAACCGTCGACGCCAAAGAACCATGGGTAACTAAGCAACCGGCATTTCCTGAAAATCAGCCGTATAAGGCCAAAATAGCAGGTGGTTATGTTAAATTAGACGCCACCAAGGAAAGAATCGCTCAAGCAATTGAAAACAAGATGAGTGACGCGAATTATGCAGCGCTCATTAAAGACCTGATGCCGCAAGATATGCCGTTGACCGAAAATAATAAAACCATTCTGCGCAACATCCTTACCGCCATGGTGGATTCATATCTCCATCGTGAAAATCCGGATGCTGATACAGCCAAAAAATACGGCAAAGAAGTCCTTCTGCCCCGATTCGAAAATTTTCTTTCTGGTTTTCAAAAGCTTGCCGGCAAAGATAAGCCAATCAAAGTCATGATTGAATTCAGTGCTTTTTTGGCCAAAGTCGATTCAAGTTGTGATTTCATAAACAAAGATGGAGTCATCCTGCCAGGCATTCAAAATGTGCTGCAGGTTTCCGATCCGGCTAAACTACTTGATTTATTTAAACAACATCGTGAACTGGACAACGAGGATCAAGTCTTAAACAAAGAAAAATTAAATGTGGAAATGCAAAGAGCAGTTACTCAAAATCAGCCAATTGACATCGAAAAAATCATCAAAACCGGTGAATTAAAATTCACACCCGCAACGTTTGTACTCCCAACCGATCCTACCAAAATTGACGAAGCCTTAACCACCGAACTTACTAAAACCATTGATGCCGGTCTGATTGTTGCCATCCGCGAAAAAGCGCTTGAATACCTTAAGACCAAAGCCCAAAGCCTAAAAGAACCTGGCGCCAAATTATCTGTAACTGAAGATGGCAAAATCACTTTGATCACACCCGCCGACGAAGATAAACAAAAAAAAGACAGTGAACAAGCCGCTCAAAAGTCCAATGAAACTGCCGCACAACTTAGTGGCAACCCAACTGTTAAAGAAGGTATTCAGGAAGCCACAGATAACATTGGCCTTCTTTTAACCAAATTCTTCCAGGTTTTTGCCGAATGGCTCAAGAAATTGGGACTCACCTTTGAACAACTGGAAACTTTAAATTTTGACCAGGCGCTTAAAAAATGGAATCCTCCTCCAACCGAAAAAGAAACCGCAGAAGCCAAAGGCCTTTATGAAACCATAAAAAAGGCCGCCCCTAGACTTAATAAGAGTTTTGAAGGATTGCTAGCAAACCCCGAAGAAATGCGCAAAATTCTTAAAAATAAACCAGAAAACATAAGCTGGCAGACATATTTATTCAATTCCGGAACTGGACATATCAACAAAACAGAATTGGCCCAACTTCAAGATTCAAACAAACAATTAACCCCAACCGAAATCAGCGAAATGATCTTGTCAGAGAAAAAAGCAGGCGAAGAAATAGCCGACGAACAAGCGCCAGCGTCAGCAAGTAGCATGCCTAAACTGGACGACAAAAGCTTTATGGAAGGACTCACTATTAACGCCTTAAAAGTAAAATACACAGCCCAAGACGTTGATCAAGCAAATCAAAGCTTAGGAAACGACGCGGAAAGCATCAAAAAAAACATGAGCAGATATCTAAACCAGGATCACGACAAATTCAACAAGCTGATTGCTATGTCGCTTGATTCAAAATCAAATTTAAATCCAAAAATTCGCGAATACACACAAAAATTTGTTGAGAAATTTAAAGATAAATGCGTACCAATGGGTCAAAAATTGCTTGCACTTTTTCCGGAAGCCAATGGCATGAACGGGTTTTATCAATTTGCTGAAAACATAAAAAAACAGCCAGATTGGCCAAATTTCATTAAAGAACAACTTCAACAATCGAAGGAATTCAGAATTAAAAGCGGATTTATACTTCTTATGTGGAAAAACCTCGTAATTGGAGATGAGAAAATCAATCCAGTCTTTCAAGCGCTGGAACAAACTATTAATGAACTAAAATTAGCTGACCAGGTCAAACAAGAATACCGTGCCACATTCGATTTTGATCAAGTCATGAGTTCCTTAGAAAACGAGTTCCCGGAACTTGCTGGAGCGATTATAGCAAAGGAAACAAATCCAACCTCAGGTAGCGACACACCAGCAAGAAGCACTCCAGCAGGTTCAACTACAACAGGCTCGGCACAAGAAAGCTCAGCCCCAGAAATTGTGACAGCACCAAGATACACAAACTCTTCTCCAGAATCACCAGAAATTACATTAGATAGATTTGCACGCCTTTATGGTACTCCAGGTGTTAAATATACTCCTCAAGACGTCGAAGCCTTAAATCAAGCAATTGGAAAAAGCCAAGATATCCCAAAAGCAGTTAGAGCTTATATGAATGCAAATGACTCTAACTTTTTAAAGGTTGTTGGCATGAACAATTCGCCATCTTCAATTATCAAGCCCGAAGTCAGCGAAGCCATAAAAAAAATATTCTGGAAAAAAGCAGAAGACAATGACACAAAGTTCATTAAAGAATTGTATCCTGAAGGCAATATATTTGAATTTATAAAATCAATTAATAAATCGCCCAACTGGCAACAGCAAACAAAGGAAAAACTACAAAACTCTGAAACATTCCAACTAAAAGTTGCTGGCCTTTATGCAATAATCAAACAAAGACCTGACCAAAAAAGATTCGCGCCAGAAATATTAGATTTTATTGAAAAAACAATCGTAGAAATGGGAATTCAGCAAAAGCTCATGGTTAAGCTATGGAAAAAGTTTTCTGTAAACCCTGAATAATTACGCCTTCATAAAACCAAGCGCCGTCTCCACTTCTTTTTTAGACCCCAAAAAGATTGGCGTTCTTTGATCGAGTTTAGTTAAATCAAGATCCAAAATTCGGCCTTGTTCCACTGTGCCGGCTGCCACTTTACCGTTTTCCCCCTTTTCAGAAACCCGCGCCCACATCGCGCTCCCACCAGCATTTTCCATCAAATAAGCCATCGGCGCGCATTCATATAAAAGCCGAAGTTTGCCATCTGGTCCACCTTTATAGCCCGGATAAGTAAACACTCCGCCACCTTTGCGCAAAATTTGATTAATGTCCGGCACCATTCCCCCGCTATAACGCAAGGTATACTCATTTTTAAGCCAATATTCCATCAAGCTAATATACCAAGCCTCGCTGCTACAAGCACGCAAATTGCCCGGTGCAAACATCTTTTTTTCATCTGCCACTTTCATCACGCCACTTTGCACAAATTCATTTTGTTCTTCTTGGTAAATAAATTCCACAACACCACTTCCCACCGAAATCATAAAAGTTAGACGCGGCCCATAAACGGCAATTACCGCAGCAACTTGTTCACTTCCTTTTTTGCCGATAAAACCCTCACCTTTATAAATGCCAAAAATGCTACCCACCGCCAAATTAACATCCACTAAAGAAGAGCCATCCAAAGGATCAAAAGCCACGCTGTAAGCCTCATTTGCAGCTTCATCAGTCGCCAAACCATCAGCCGCCAAACCCTGCGCAGCCAGCCCAGTTATTTCTGACTCCAATTCTTCTGAAGCCAGCATGCTAACATACTTATTTTTTTGCAGCACACTAACAAAAAGATTGTTACTTAACACATCCAATTTTAACTGCTGCTCACCATAAACATTTTGCGTTTCTGCATAACCCAGTTGCGAACCTTTCAAAGCCCTAGCCACCTGCGGAAACACACTAATTATATCCATCAAAACACTTTGCAATGCTTCTGAAACATTTTCTTTTTTTAGATAATTTTGGAAATTTGCTTCCATACAAAAAATTAAAGGTCAAACAAAGCTTAACCCATGCACCGTAACCAGAGCAACAATATTCTTTTAAATTAATATGTGTTCGCGCTTGCAATTGCGTTATCACCACGCACAAAAATAATTTCTGGAGCCTTTCTCATGCCAGTAAGCCTGCCTGCATCAATAATATTTGTTAGCGATTTTGATTGAGCAAGTCTTGCATCTTTAATTTGATTTTCACTTAAAAGTTGCTGACGATCCGCCTCCAGCTTTTTAATATTATATCCTTTGGTAGCAATGCGATTAAAGTGAGCCAAATAAGCCATCCCAATAAAAATAATGACCGCCAGTAAAGCCATAATCAAAGCGGCTGGACCAAACTTAAAATTAATTTTTGGTAAAGCTAAAGCCTTAGGTGCAGGTTGATTTGAACTTAAATCCGCACGGAAAGGTGATCTTGATGTGGCACGATAATTAGAACCGAAACTTGAACGTGAACGTCTCCCCCAAAATGATCTTTGAGCTAAACTTGATCTGTATGGACTGCGAGAAAGGGAGAGTTGAGACATACGGAGATTGGTTTTAGAGATTAGTGAAGGATTTTTTTTAGATGTTCCGTACAAATTTAGATCTTTTCCGCCACACGCAATTTTGCGCTGCGACTTCTTGGATTTTTTTGGAGTTCTGTTTCATTTGGTGTTAAAGGTTTTTTTGTAACAATTTTAAGTGCAGGATCCAGCTTTGTTGTTGTTAATTGATCCGGCAAATTAATAAATTCACGCGCCTGATCTTTAAAGAAATTCTTAACAATGCGATCTTCCAAAGAATGATATGCAATCACCGCGAGTCTGCCCTTTTTCTTTAGAACTTCCATTGCTTGCAATAAAACGCTTTGTAAAGATTCCAGTTCCTTATTCACTTCAATGCGGAGTGCCTGAAAAACGCGAGTAGCAGGATGAATATGCCCCTGACGCTTAATTAATTTTTCAATAAAATGAGCAAGTTCAGTTGTGGTTTTAAATGATCGACTTTGTCTGCGACGAACAATTTCACGCGCAATTTTTCTGGACTGCATCTCTTCACCCAATTCAAAGAAAATGCGTGCCAATTCCTTTTCAGAATATTTGTTGATGACGTCAGCGGCAGTTAATTCTTGATTTTTATCAAAGCGCATATCTAGTGGGCCTTCATGCAAAAATGAAAATCCGCGCTCTGGCACATCCACATGAGGAGAAGAAAGTCCCAAATCCAGCAAAATAGCATCCACACTGCGGATCTTTAATTTTTTTAATTCTTCAGCTAAATGGCGGAAATTATTTTGAATAAAATGAACTCTCCCTTCAAATTCCTTAAGACGATCTTGCGCGTGTTTTAAGTTTTGCTGATCAAGCTCAAAAGCTACCAATTTTGAATCACCGTTAGCCTGAGTCAAAAGCGCATGAGCATGACCACCAAGGCCCAATGTTCCATCAACAATCACTTTTTTTCCTGGCAATTCAAGACTAGCAATAACTTCTTCTATCAAAACAGGATCATGCATTAACTGAACAGTTTCAGTAACCACTACCGGTTCAACTTGCTGCGCTTTTTCTGCAGGTACAATTTTTTCTGCAATCAAAGCTTTTGCAGGCTTCTGCTTATTAACAGGTTTAATATTTTTCTTTACCGGCTTTACAACCTTCTTTGCAGATTTTTTCACCGATTTCTTTACAGGCTTAACAACTTTTTTTATTACTTTTGCCTTTTTAGCATTTGCTTTTTTAACAACTGACTTAACAGCTTTTGCAGGCCTTGTCTTTTTTGCTGTTTTTAAGGCCTTTGCTGGCTTTACCAATTTCTTTACAGGCTTAACAACTTTTGCAGATTTTTTAGATTTCTTAGCAAAAAACAGTGCTTTCAATTTAGAGAGAGCACTTGTGTTTTTTTTGGATGAACTAACTTTCTTTTTTGTGCTTACTTTTGATTTTTTCTTGATCATAATGAGGAAAATGTACAAAACTTGTATACAGTAGATGTATAACTTTTTTATACGATCAACATGACTTATTTATAAGAGAAACCAACTTGAGAGTCAATGAATTCCATAAAGATAGTTCAAAAATTGTATTCGCAACAATAATCTTTATTTAAAATTTCATTTACCAATAAACAAAATAAGCTATTTTTAGATCCATTCAGTTTTCATTGCCGGACTTAGCCAATATTGCATAATATTTTTATACTGCGACCAAATTATCATCTTCATAAAAGCAAAAAAACATCACCAACATAAAAAAATAGTACAGCTGCGCGAGGCGAAGCCGAGCGCTATATAATTAGCCTGTAACAATTTATAAAAAAGAGTAAACTGCTCCAAGAATAAATATTTTTTTATGATGAATTTTCTTCCACCCGAGGCACTGGTTTTTTTAACTTCCATGCTGCCAATTGTTGAACTAAGAGGAGGAATCCCTCTTGGACTTCTGCTCAATTTACCCATTGAAGCAGCATTTGTTTGGGCACAACTGGGAAATTTATTTCCAATATTTTTTATTTTGAAATTACTTGGCCCGGTCTCCGATTTTTTAATCAAACATTTTAAATTTTTTGAAAAATTTTTTCATAAACTTTTTACATTAACTCGTCAAAAACACTCCCAAAAATTTGAAGAATGGGGAGCAGTATTTTTGGTTACATTCATTGCTATTCCTTTGCCCGGAACAGGAGCATGGACCGGCGCTTTACTCGCATTTTTATTTAACATTCCTTATTGGAGAGCCATTCTACTGATCTTACTTGGAAACCTTGGAGCAGGTATTTTAATTTCTTTGGGAGTAGGTTCTGCAGTTGAAGTAGCAAAGATGTTTATAAACTAACATCACTTTTCACTCTCTAAATCAACTAAGACAAAAAGATCATTGGGCAAACCATTTTCTTGTAATTGTTTTTGAAGTTCAGCAAATTCTGATTCACTCAAATTCAAAAACCAGGATGAAATATCTTTAAAATATGCGAACTTTGGGATTTTCTCCCCAGAAATTTCCGCTTCATCTAAAAAGATGGCAAAAACTTTTACATCACGCGAATACATTGTTTTCCAATCCACTAACTGTGAAATAAACTCCCCTTTTCTGGTTGGAGGCATCTCACCTTCTTTTTTTGTATCCACCGTTCCGCGCTTTGGAGTAAGAAGTTGAGCCCTATAATAATTGCATTCTAACGCCAAAAAAGAAGCGGTTGTTTTAAGCGCTTTATCAAAATCGAAATCAGAATGAGCGAAATATTTGGCTTGAGGAGAATAAATCATGTACACATTTTAACACTGCTGCAATTGGCAAAACAAACCTAAATTAAGCCGATTTTTCCAAAAATTTTCGAACTACATCCAACAATGCGCCCTCTCGCAAAATAACCGGATTTCCCTTGTTATCAAATCCGACTACTGTTGATGGGGGATTTTTCGACAGCACGTCATCTTGGCTTTTGGAGATCAATTCTCCACCATCCAAAATCATACCCAGCTTTTCTAAACCTTTTTCAAATTTATCATATTGATTCAAA
>CAZOQT010000044.1:3471-8810 GCA_964582265.1 uncultured Candidatus Peribacteria bacterium | reverse complement strand
GGCATGATTGAAGAATTCAAAAACGAACTAAGTGAACGTGGCGTGCCTTTTGATAAATTTCTTGAATCAACCAAAAAGAAGATCGAAGATTTGCGCGAGGATCGCAAAAAGGAAGCCATGAACCGCCTAACATTGCGCTTTGGCTTACAACAACTGTTCGAACAGGAAAAGATCGAAGTTACGCCGGAGGAACTTAAAAAAGAAGTTGATCACATTATAAGCTTGTATCCGGAAGCGGAACAGGCCAAGGTTCGCAGTGAATATGGCGAAGGCACATATATGGTTCGCCGCCTGGAAAACAAGATCCGCATGGACAAACTATTTGAAAGATTTTTGGGTAAGTGATACGCTGGGAACGTATAGTAGGCCATTAACAAGCTCATATATGAAAGGATTTTTCCTGACTGGATCAATTGTTTTATCGGTTTTGATGCTGATAATCGCCTTTGAAAACATTGGCGGTAGTTGCCAGGGGTTCATGTTTTTGTTTACAACCCTGCCACAGGACACTAGTCCGTTCTTTATAGTGATCGGTCTTGGACTACTTGGAGTAATAACCGGCGTATTTTATACCGGACTTGTTTTAAAACTTTTAAATAAAGAAACAGAGGAAACCGGCGGTAATGAATGGTAAATTCTCTTGCATTGTGTATCAAAAACTTATACAGTTGGGCCGAGCTGAATAAAATATGTATTCAGTGTTTGTACCTGTTCGGGCACATACGGCCAACTTATAGGCCTAATTTCACACAATGCTTAAAAGGCTATTTACCTCTTCAACTCGCATAAAACTTCTTTCGCTCTTCCTGCTGAATCCGGATGAGGAGTTTTTTATACGTGAGCTTACGCGTAAGCTGGACGAGCAGATAAATTCAATCCGTCGCGAGCTGGATAATTTAAAGAAAATGGGCTTACTTAAGAGCAAGGAACGCAATCGCAAAAAATATTATGTGGTCAACAAAAATTTCATTGTCTTTCATGAACTTAAAAACATCATAATGAAGGCAATGAGTGATAAAGAGAATTTGGTCAAAAAGATGCTGCAATTTGGTGACTTGGATGTGATTGTACTGGCTGGCCAATTTGTAGATAAAGAGGCCCCCGTGGATTTGCTCGTAGTAGGAACTATAAATCGAGAAAGTATGGATAATTACCTGCATAATGAAATGCAGACAAGTCATCCTGTCCGCTTTAGCCTTATGACGCGTGATGATTATGTATATCGTCGCAAGTGTAAGGACAAATTCTTACATGATATTGTTGATGATCCGGACAACATTGTGGCGCTGAATAGATTGGAAAAAGCGGAGTAATTTCCATAGGGTATTTTTCACTTGCATTTTCGGCACTCTATCCGTAAACTACTAAAGCAATTTTTGTAAAGTTTATCCCATGACACACATCTTAGTACAAGAAGTAGAAAAGAAATTTACCAAGAAAAAGACTCCAGTATTACGTCCTGGTTACAATGTAAAAGTTCACCAGAAAATTAAAGAAGGTGAAAAGGAACGTGTACAGATTTTTGAAGGCTTAGTGATTGGTTTAAATAGCGGTCATGGTGCCAGCAAAACAGTAACAGTTCGCAAAATTGTAGAAGGAATCGGCGTAGAGAAAATCTTCCCAATTCACTCACCAAATATTGTTAAAATTGAAATTGTTAAGACTTCTGGTGTTCGCCGCGCTAAGCTTTATTACATGCGTGGACTTGCTGGTAAATCTGCAAGATTACGTGCAAAACTTGGTTTGATGGAAGAGGATGAAAAGCACGCAGCTAAAGGCCGCAAAGGTGAAGCTGTTGAAGAAAAGGTTGAAGCTCCAGCCGTAGAAGATGTGAAAGAAGAAGCTGTTGCAACTGCCCTTCAATTTCTGCCTGATAATATTAAGGCTGATTTAAGCGATATTGCTGGAATTGATGAAGTCGGACGAGGATGCTGGGCTGGCCCACTGGTGGCCTGTGCATTTAGGCTAGTTGAAGACATAAAAATTACTGCGTTGAAAGATTCCAAGCAACTTTCCAAAGAAAGGCGGGAAGAAGTTTTTGCTATTTTGAGTAAAGCGCGGGATGAGGGCAAATGCGCTTTTGGGGTTGGAATTAGCCAGGTCGCGGAAATTGATGACATGGGTGTGATTCGTGCCAATAATTTGGCTTTTGTAAGGGCGATTGAGGAGATGGGTGGCTCTCCAACATTTTTATTGATTGATGGCCGAGATAAATTAATTCTGCCATTGCCGCATAAAACAGTGATCAAGGGTGATGCAAAAATTAAAATTATTGCCTGCGCTTCTATTATTGCCACAGTACCGCGCGATAAAATGATGCGCGATTTGGCTTTAAAATACCCCAATTATGGCTTCGAATTGCACAAAGGTTACGGCACGGAGCAACATCAAAAAGCTCTCAATCAATTTGGGGTGACGCCAATTCACCGCCGTCACTATAAGCCGGTTTACATGACCATGCAGACCACTTTGCCATTTGGTGACTAAGAGTGTAAGTCGCTGTTGCTAAGCAAATCCCTTATGTATTTTACGTTTTGCCCTACTAAATTTTTTGACATGCGCTTTTTTTCTGCGAGGTTGCCTTGAATGATTTCATGCTGATTCATCATTTGTTCAAAATTCTTGCGCAGATCCTCGGCCTCGAAATGGCTCCATTTAAGCAAATAATCACTTTGTTCCAATGCATGTACAAAAGAGACCACCTTTTGACTGTAAGACAAAGCCAAAAATGGGGTTTCGGTAAGAGTCGCAAAAATCAAACTATGTAGCCGCATGCCAATTACAGCCTTTGCTTTGGCCATTAATTTAAGAGTGTCACGATAGTCTGCAGAGTACTCAAAAATTTGCACCGCATCTTTGTACACCACATTATTGCAAATTTCCTGCATTGGTTTGATGTCGTTATCTGCAATAATTTGAAAGGGGATTAACACAGTTTCTAAGCCTTTTTTCTGATAAAGCCAGTCAATAAATTGTGCGAGATTTTTTAGTTTAAGTTGATCATGAGGGCTCCATGGACGCACCGAAATCACCACAAAATTTTCGCGCAACGCCGAAGGCGAACTTGCTTCTGCGATCTCTTGCGAATCTTCACTTGCGTTCCCTAGAAAAAACACCGGATCGGCTAGTACATGCGCTTCGTGAATGTCCAGTTTTTGCAAAATAATTGCCGATGAGGCGTCTCTAACCGTAATAACTCTTGCCATTTTGAAAATTCTGCGAGTCATGATGCGACCAAAAAAAGTCATAAGCGGGCCAACACTTTGTCCTAAACAGTAGATCGGTCTGCGGAAAAATCGCGCCATGCCAGCCTGGATCGACCATATCAAAATTGCGAGTGGTCGTTCATCTGTAAAAAGACCGCCTCCACCTAAAATAAAAAGATCACAATTTTTTACTGCCTTGACCGTTTGCATTAGTCCCTTTTGCGTTAAGGCACGCCAAAAAGAACGAATCCCTGCCGGAAAAAGTTTAACCGAAGAGACTTCGTGCATTTGCTCCGTTTCTGCCGGATTGTTACTCATAACCGTAATTTGCGCGTTAGGCGCCGCCTGTCTAATAAGCCGCAAAATGCCATCCAAAATCGCCTCATCACCAAGGTTAGATGCACCATAATTGCCGCAAATCACAATTTTGGGGGATTTTGATTGTAATGTACTAACCATATTTCAATTGTATATATACGAATGCACATAAAAAACTCATAATTTAAAAATTCCACAAATAGATGTTGACAAATTTAGAAATTAGCTATAATATCACTCCCTAAATTATTTTTTTATTAAAAAATATGTTTGAAAAATTTGCGCCAAAGGCAGAAAAGTTTATTGCTCCGGTTTTGACTGCAGCTGCATTAAGCAGTGCCCCAGCTTGCGGAGATGATAACAATTGTAAAGATGGATATGAATATGTAGCGGTAGCAAATCAATGTTTGGAAAAATGTAATAAAGTAGTTAGTGGTGATGGCTTTTTAGTTCAAAATCCTGCCGTAAATAATGACGAAATTTGCGTAGAGAGAAAGGACGTTCCAAGGTATTTTGGGCAGCAGCCTGATTCTGGTTCGACTTCAACAAGTTCTGAAACATCCACAAATTCTACCTCAAGTACTGATTCAACATCTACAAGCACAAATTCATCTGGCGAGCCTTGCCATTTTACAGTCGAATCAGATGATATGGCATTCTTGGATAACAAGCCTTACACGGATTCTAATAATGTTGAACATAAAGGACATTTCATTGATGCAGCAACAAGGATTGATGGCGATTTCACTGGAGATCTTTCATTTGTGACTACATTGCAAAATCGCGTTAAATTTGTAATTGATAGCCAGGGATCACTTCAAAATTATGACGCTAGTCCATGGCTAGATGGTTCAGCAAACGATTGGGAGGAAGCCGGACTTCAGACTAGAATGAATAAAATAGGAAATATGAAGAAATTGGATCAAAATATTGCAGACTTTCCAGGCCAATATACAAGCATTGCAACTATAGTTCATTGCAATAAGTAATTTTGAAGGAGTTTATATTTTGAATCAAAAACAGCACTAAGCCAAAAGCAGGTGCTGTTTTTTTATACAAAACAGCTTTTAAATGCGAAAAAATCAACCTAAATGTCTGCACGTGCAGACTTTTGTAAGTAAAAAATCGCAACAGAAAGCCAAATGTAATATTAAAATTGAAATGGCTAATTAAAGCCAAAAATACTGCATCTTCCCCGTACTAGTACAGAAATTTGAGTGCCATCATTGGTTTGCCGAGTCGTCAAATTTGATGCGCCGGATACCGCCGAATATCATCCACCAAGCGCAAAAATCCACGCAAAAAAAATCACTAATTACTAATTTCTAATTAATAATTAATTCACACCAACTCCTCGCCATAATTTTCTGCGTAGCGCGCGCAAAATTCTTTCCAAGTGAATTTGTGGCCTTGAGTCCCATGATTTTCCAGATTGTAAGTCGCGGCTAATGCGCCAATTTTGCATGATTTCTCCAGCCCATAATTCATTTCCATTCCAGCTAAAACGCCCGCTCTAAACGCGTCTCCGCAGCCTGTTGGATCTACGATTTTGCCAGCTTTTACTGCATGTACAAAAAAAGATTCACTCGCACCTGTTTCGCCAATAGTCTTAACCGCCGCGCCTCTTTCCCCATGAGTCTCAATATAATTTGGTACCATCGTCGCCAGTTTTTCGCGCGTGACTCCTAATTTTCCCGCCAACAGCTCCGCTTCGTAATCATTCGCAATCAAAATTTCTGCGCCACTAATAGCAGTCATCAACTGTTCCGCATTTAAATTGCCAATCTGCTGGGCCGGATCAAAAATATACTTAAT
>CAZOQT010000044.1:0-3461 GCA_964582265.1 uncultured Candidatus Peribacteria bacterium | reverse complement strand
CACGGCATTCTTGGCTCAATCGCACCATCCGTACCGCATCATCCGGCGCAATAATCGCCCAGGAAACCGCCTGATCAGAATAGTCCGCAACCCGTGTAGCAGAAGGCGCGCTGCCCATCGCCCCAATCTGAAACATTGTTATCTGATTCAAGGATTTATCGGTCAAAATGTAGGCACTCGCCGTATAAAAATCCTTATTTACAACAATAGAAGAAGTGTCAATTTCGTTATTTTCAAGCCATTCTCTGTATTCATGAAAGTCCCTACCGGCAACGCCAACAAGTATCGGCGCACAACCAAGTAACTTTAAAGTGTAAGCAATATTTCCGCCTGTACCGCCAAAATGCACCGTTTTACTGTTAGAAGTAAAAGTCACGCTCAAACTATCCAGCTTTTGCTGCAGTAGCATATCCTTAAAATATCCGTCATATTCCATGACGTGATCATAAGCTAGAGACCCGGCTACTAGAATTTTTGGCATTTTGTTTTTCTAAAGATCTAAATTGGTTTGTGGTAGCAGCACCTTTAGCAGCAGCAAAAAGCGGCGATTCGCCATTTAACCCCAGCGCAAAATCACGCGCTAAACTGTTGGCACGATAAAAACTTTCAAAAGTTCCAGCATCCTCCCAAAAACCATCGATCACATTAACTTTAAGTTCACCACGCTTTAAATAAGCGTTGTGCAGATCCACAATTTCCAGTTCATTTCGGGCAGATGGCTGCAATCCCTTTGCGAATTCTATAACACGCGAATCATAAACATAAAGCCCTACCACCGCATAAGGCGATTTTGGCTCAAGCGGCTTTTCTTCTATGTTGATGGCCCGATTTTGTTCATCAAACTGAACTACACCATAACGCTGCGGGTCCTGAACTTTTTTGGCAAAAACCATCGCACCAGACTTAAAATTGCGAATTTCCTGGGAAAAATCATGTCCAAAGAAAATATTATCGCCCAAAATCATAGTTACACTGTCATTGCCTATAAACTTTTCCGCAATCAAAAAGGCGTCAGCAAGCCCACGCGCTTCTTCCTGGATTTCGTAAGTAAACTTCATGCCAAATTCACGGCCTGATCCCAACAGATTTAAAAATTGACCAGAATATTCCGGAGCAACAATAATCAAAACGTCTGTAATCCCAGCGCGGCGCAGCGTCTCGATCGGATAATAAATCATCGGACGGTCATACACCGGAAGTAGTTGTTTAGAGGTGATTTTAGTGAGCGGCATAAGTCTTGTAGCTCTTCCTCCTGCCAAAATGATTCCTTTCATAGTTTTGCTAAATAGTCTTTTAAAGCTTCTGTCCACGGCCTTAGTGGTGGCAATTTATTGTTATTTAGGCTTGAATAAGCCGGTCTTGCCGCTGGCCGTATGTACTGCACGGATGAGCATGATACCACATTTACCGGCATATTTGACAAGTCAAAAATTTTTCTGGCGAAATCATACCAGCTTGTCTCCTTTTCGTTGGTGATATGATAAATGCCAGATGGATATTCGTGGCTTTGTAAAAGCCATTTAACCTGCTCGGCTAAATCAACGGTATAAGTTGGTTTTCCATGCTGGTCACTAACGACTTTTAAAGGTTTAATTTTTTCTCCTTTAGCTTCCGCTTTTAACTGTTCCGCTCCCAGTTTTAGCATAGTATCAACAAAATTCTTGCCATGCTTCCCAAAAAGCCAGGAAGTCCTGATAATAAAGTATTTACCTTCTGGATCGTGTTCGGACTGCATTAGCTCCATTTCTTCTATTAAAAGCTTTTCTCCAAGCTCTTTGGAGCGGCCGTAAGCGTTTAAAGGATGAGTCTTGTCTTCCTCATTACAACCTGTAGTTTTGTCTCCATGGAAAACATAATCGGTGCTAAAGTGCACCAGGGTTGCACCAACTTCTCGGCAAGCCTGAGCCAAAATCCCCACGGCATAACCGTTGATTTGATTCGCTTTCTCTTCTTCATTTTCCGCCAAATCCACATTGGTATAACCCGTGGCGTTAATAACGGTGTCAGGTTGAATGGTCATGAATTTCTCAAAAACAGCATCACGATTGGTGATATCAAGATCTTTATGCCCCAAGGCAATCAGATCCTCTCGGCCAAAAGCGTGGACCAAGTCTTTTCCCAGCATGCCGTCTTTTCCTAAAATAAGAATACGCACAAGAGATGTCTTAAATTGCAAATAATACTACAAGCTAGCAAAAGCTTTTATTTCCTTTTGCAGATCGGAAAGTTTAACCAATTTCCCATCTTTTTCTTTACGTAATTTCCACTCCGCAGAATTTTCTTTGAGCGTTCTGTTGCTTATAGTTATGCGTAGTGGGATTCCGATCAAATCTGCATCATTGAACTTTTTACCAGCGGAAGCATCGCGATCATCAAACAAAACTTCCACACCGGCTTTCTTTAGGTCTGCGTAAATTTTTTCCGCTTCGTTCCTGACCTCTTCATCCGCACCCAAGGAAATCAAATGAACCAAGTAAGGAGCAACCGATTTTGGCCAGATAATGCCTTTTTCATCGTGGCTGGCTTCCACCACGGTGCCCACCATGCGGGAAGTTCCAATGCCATAACAGCCCATGATTACATGCTTTCTCTGGCCTTTTTCATCTGTAAAATAAAGATCAAAATCTTTGGAATATTTTGTGCCAAGTTTGAAGATGTTACCAGCTTCCACCGCTTTTATTTCTTCTAGTGGAGAATCACAATTTGCGCATTTGAAGCCTTCTTCTACAGTTACAAAGTCAGCGAATTCTTCGATGATAAAGTCGCGGCCGACATTAACGTTTACTAAATCCATATGCTTTTTATTTGCGCCGGTCACCATATTTTTAACCTCCTTAATCGAATTATCGGCCACAAAATAGAGTGCGTTCTTTTCACCAGGATTGTGCTTTGGACCACCCTTAACTTTTTCGTGACCAACCGGAGAAATAAACCCCTGTACTAAACCAAGTTCTTCCAGTTCTTTAGGATTTGCCGTTCTAATTTGAGCGCTCAAAAATCTGGAAAGTTTGTCTTCATTAATCTGCAAATCACCTCTAATACAAACACCAATAAAGCCGCTATAACCCTTTGTATCAATTGGCTGAACTTTATAAATAACCGTTTTCAATACTTTTGATTCAGGAACATTATGTGCCTTAGCGCTGGCCTCAATACTGAATTCGCGTTCAGCTTTAGCTTCTTTCATTGGCAATTCTTTCTCATCTGCATGAGGATTATGAACCTTGCCTACAGCAACTTCTAAATTCTGCGCAATGTTACACTTTTTACAAACCATGATTTTGTCTTCGCCGGCCACAGTTTCCACTGAAAACTCATGCGAAATCTTATCGCTAAAAATCCCGCCGCTGGCTTCTACTACATATGCTTTCAAGCCGCAACGCTCATAAACTTTAAGATAAGCCTCTTTTACACGATCATAATATTTGTCCAAATCCTCGTCGGTGGTATGAAAACTGTAC
>CAZOQT010000043.1:414-8900 GCA_964582265.1 uncultured Candidatus Peribacteria bacterium | reverse complement strand
CTTGGTCTTATTATTGTTTCTAAGCTACAAATGGCTGCGCTAAGACGTCAGAAAATCCCTAAGGACCAGCGTAAGGACTTTTATTTGTATATTGATGAATTCCAAAACTACATTACAGATAGTATTGAATCAATTTTGTCCGAGGCCAGAAAGTACCGCCTAAGTCTTAACATGGCCCATCAGTATATTAAGCAGTTGGAGGGTGCTGATGGTAAATCCAAGGTTAAGGATGCGGTTTTTGGTAACGTTGGTACAATGATGGCCTATAAGATTGGTGCGCAGGATGCAGAATACATGGCTAAAGAAATGGCGCCAGTGTTCTCTGAGCAGGATTTGATTAACCTGGATAAATTTAAGTCTGTAATGAAGCTTTCCATTGATACTCAGCCAAGTCGTCCATTTAGTATTGTGCCGGTTAATCCGTATTTGCAAAAAGGAGATATGGAAGCGGCGGAAGCATTCAAGCAGCTTTCTAGACTTAAATATGGCCGTGATCGCGAATTTGTGGATCATGAAATTATTCGCAGAATTGGAGCGGCATAATAATTGGTAATTGAATTGGGAGTCGGTTTATATTTGGCAGATTGAGACTGCTTTTTTAGAGAATTGGGTGGATTTCGGCAACCTCGAATCAGAAAATATTGTAAATATTTGGCAATATAAACTGGGTTGCAGGGCTATTTTAAGTGATATAATGAAATGAAGTCTAAAAATAAAGGCTTCAAAAAAACTCAAAAAAGTCTAAATAAAAAATACAAAAACTCAAACAAAAATAAATATGAAAAAGCGCACAAATAAAATCAGGCTTTTATCTGTATGGGCGTTAATAGCTATTACAGTGCTTATGGCTACTGCCCCAGGCGTAAGTCTTGCGGAAAATCAAAGCCAAGCACAGGCGAGCTCAACAGATTCTACTAATAGCGAAAAGACAACTTCAGATGCCACCAGGGCGAGCAATTCAAATTATCCATACCAACAAACTTTTATTGTCTCGGCCTACTATTCACCTCTAGCTAATCAGAATAAGTATGTAACTGGCTCTTTTGCCGGCGATGTCCGCCTGAATGGAGAGGGTGTTCATAGTGCGGATGGCTCAAAAGTTTATCCTGGCATGATTGCAGCACCTTCAAGTTACGCATTTGGCACCAAAATGAAGATTCCGGGCATCGGTGTGGTTGCAGTGCATGACAGAGGCGGCGCTATTGTTAAAGCTGGGCAACGTAACCAGGCTTTCGATCGTCTTGATGTATGGATGGGTTATGGCGACACAGGGTTAACAAGGGCCCTAAATTGGGGTCGTCGTACAGTAAATGTGACGGTTTATGGTATTGATCCATCAATTAAGGAAGATGTTTACCTTGAGGGATATTCAGAGGCAGAAAAGTATATCCAGAATGCCCTACAGACCAAGCCAGCAATGTTTCCTGATGATCTAAATTTTGGAAAACAAAATGATGAAGTAAAGTCGATGCAAAGTACATTGAAGACATTGGGCTATTATTCAGGATCAATTAATGGGAATTTTGATGAGCTAACTCAAAGGGGCATTACCCAATTCCAAATTGATGTGGGTATTGTGGACAGCCCATTGGATTTTGGCGCTGGGTACTTTGGGCCTCAAACCAGAAAGGCATTGGAGAGTACATTTAATAACCAGCAAGCTGAAATTAAAAAGAATGTACCACAAAACAGTCTAGGTAAAGATGACCAGGGCGAAGAAGTGAAGAAACTTCAAACAGCCTTAAAGCATCTAGGGTATAATGTTGATTTGAACGGAGTTTACGATGAAAAAACTGTCGAAGCTATTTTTAAATTTCAAAAGGACAACCAAATTATTGAATCAAGAGAAGATCAAGGAGCTGGTTTTTTTGGACCACAAACTATGCAAATCCTGGCTGATAAGTTAAATGACGCTCTGGCTAGCCTAAGAATAGAAAATCAAACTGTGATTGTGTCTAACGCTTTTGATAATGACTTACAGTTAGGCTCAAAGGGAGAAGATGTGCTTAAACTGCAGCAAGAACTTAAAAAAATCAATCTGCTTGGTATAGCACCTTCCGGTTATTACGGAGAAGTAACTGCGCACGCTGTCTTTAAATTTCAACAAATTCAAGGACTAGCTGCGTCAAAATCTTCGACAGGAGCAGGAGTTTTTGGAAAGTTAACTAGAACACGCTTGAATTCTATAGTTGGCGAACGTGAACGCAAAGATAAGCTAATCGCTGACAAGCGCAAACAAAATCTTAATGATGAAATAGCATTAGCTAATTAATTGCTAATTTGGGATTTGCGCTTAGGCCCTTTGGTTCGTGCCTTGATATATGTTGAGTTGCTTGATTCAGGCCTCTAAAAATGGTTCGACGGATTTTTCGGTAATATCTTCTGGTTTTAAACCGGCCTTATCTAAAATTTCTGCTTCCAATTTGTATAAAACTTTTTCAATTTCTGTATCTTCTTCTGGTACAGCGCCGCTTGGAAAATAGCGATTTCTGCCGTCCAATAAGCGCTCTTGAATGCTAACAATCTGGTCATGACGCACACGTTTGTCGGCATAATATAGTATTTTTTCTTCCCAGGTGGTTGGCCTTTCATTAATGTCTGTGTCAATAAGGCTGGAAAAGCGGTGTTTTTTTATAATAAGCCCCAAACGTTCTTCTCTTTTTTGCGTAAGAATTTCATAAGCCGCGTAGCAGTGCTTTAAATGATGCCAATCCTTAATTATCTTTTGCCAAATTTTAATTTGCTCGGGAGTTGGGTTTTCTTCAAAATACTTCAAATCTAGCTCGCTAAAATCAGCCAGTTTAACAAAATCATGAAGCAACGCGGCCTGTCGCAAAAAAATCAGGTCAATTTTTTCATCTGCTTCCTGCAACTTTCTTCCAAGAAAAAGACAAACCGCCGAAACCTTTTTCATGTGCTTTATAATATGCGTGGGGACTTTATATTCTTCTATAATTGCTGCTAATTGTGCTTCTATCATGTGATCAAGACATTTTAGTAATGATTGTGCATAGTTAAAGTGCGCGTATTGTGATCTGTGTGTTCAAAATAAATATCGATGCGTTTTTTGGGTAAAAGCTTTTGAATCCGTTCTGGCCATTCAATAATGATATAATTATTCTTATTGGCGAAGATTTCTTCCAAGTCCTGAGCCATAAGTTCATCCGTACCCTCGATTCTATAAAAGTCATAATGATATAATGTCTTATTTTTAAGATTATAAGACCTTACATAGGTGTAGGTAGGACTTTTTATGTTGCGCTCCGGAATCCCCAACCCCATGGCAAAACCCTTACTAAAGACTGTTTTTCCTGCCCCTAAATCGCCATATAGGCACAGAACAAGCGGCTTCTGGGCATCTTGGGCTATTTTATAGGCAAACTGCTTTGTTTGCTGCGGCGAATCTGACTCAAACCTAATCATAAAGAAAATCTATATACTCCGTTGATTTTATGGCTTTTTTTTGATAAAATAAAGAGATATCTAAAACAAAAACAAATATGAAAAAAAGAACACATAAGAAAATTGGTGGAATTCATTGGGCACTTGTTCTGGTTTTTTTGGCTGGAGCAACAGTATTGGTAGACATGAACGCACTTGATTTTCAGGCGAGTGTTATTCCAACAAAGCAGGCTCCGGCGTATGACGGGCTGGCTTTGCCAATCCTCCATGCTCCAAACTGGTCAAAGTTAACATCTGAGCAATATAGACTTTCTTATAGCCAAATGCCTCAGGATAAACTCTTGCCACTGCCAAAATATGATGCAAGTGTACTTAGGACCCCGACAGAACAACTAAGCTGGAGTAAAGCGGCCGATCTAAACATTCGTAATGCCAAAATCACATTTAGTACTCCTTACATGGGTAATTACAAATTGGATGGTAATGAAAATGCAGGCAGTCACTGCGCAGTGGACATAAAAGTTCCAGAAGGAACTCCAATTTACTCAATCGGAAATGGTGTGGCAACAAAGGTTGGTTTTCAATCAAGTGGCTTTGGAAATCATGTTGTAATTAAACATGAAAACTTCCCTGCCATGGACAATGCAAGTTTGCGAGTTACATATTATTCAAGTTACTCTCACATGAGCAGCGTAACTATTAGTGAAGGAGATGTTGTTCTTAAGGGACAGCTTATTGGGTACGTAGGACGTACTGGTAATGCTTCAACTAGCCATCTTCACTTCCAAATTGATAACGATCAGGCACCATGGCATCCATATTGGCCATTTAATTATCAGGAACAAGTTGCTGCCGGCCTTGATTTTACTGGCGCAATTAATAATGGGCTTGGCCGAGAAAAAGGCTTGGCGACAACTATTAATCCAATGGTATATGTTCAAAAATACCTGGCAATGGGCACTCTGCCGGTAACAACTACATCAACTGTAAACACAAGCTCGCCTACAACAGTTACAACAACCCCGGTAGTAACCGTTCCAGCTGTTACGACTACATCTACCCCAGCAACTACTACAACTCCAGCAGCTACATCAACCCCAGCAGCTACACAAAGTGCAACATCGACTCAAATTACGACTACTCCTGTAGCTACAGCTGTATCTACACCTGCAACCACAACAAGCGCTAAAAGCACAGCTACAACTTTCACAATGGACGCAGGTGATGTTTTTGTTGTTGGAACTCCCAAAACAATCACAGTAAAAGCAGTCGATGCAAATGGCGCATGGGTTACAAGCTATAAGCCAAAAGACGGTATTTATATTTCTGTTGACTTAGGTGGCGCAAAAATTGATCAACAATATTTTTCAGCAGAACAGGTAGTAAATGGAACTATTAGCATTAAAGTTACACCAACTGCTGATTTGGGACTTCGCATTAAAGCCACAGACGGAACCATTACAGCAACGACCAACATTATGAAGGCATCCAGTTTTAGTGATGTTTCTGTTGATGACATCAATTACAAAGCCATTAACTTTTTAAAAAATCACTCTGTAGTTGATGGATATCCGGATAAAACCTTTAAACCAGATATGGTAGTAAGCAGAGTAGAAGCGCTAAAGTTTATCCTAAAAGGTGGTAATCAAAAAATCCAAGAAACTGCAAGGCTTCCATTTAAGGATACAAGCAGCAAGGCATGGTACGCAGATTATCTTGGTACAGCCTATAGCCAAAATATAGTTTCTGGTTATGACGATAAAACCTTCAAGCCAAGCCAGTCAGTAAACAGAGCTGAATTCTTAAAGATGCTGTATAACACGATGGATATTCCATTGCCAAATGAAGTTTCAGAAGATGTTTTTAGCGATGTAAAAAAGGACGACTGGTACGCTCCTCTCTTCTTGGCAGCCAAGAAATCTAATTTGATCGACAAAAATGCGGTCTATATTCACCCTGAACAAGGTATGAAGCGTGATGAAGTTGCTGAATTAATTTATAGATTCATTGTCTTAAAGCTAACGGGACAAACAGAATATAATGCAAATATTTACGTTTCTGATTCGCAAGTTCAAAGTTATTTTGCAGGCAGCAACGGCTAGTAAGTTGAAATTAATCAGTTTTATTGCAGAGATGGGGCAATTATATTAAAATGCCTCTGCTTATTTATGCGCCCGTAGCTCAGATGGATAGAGCAACAGCCTTCTAAGCTGTGGGTCGGCCGTTCGAATCGGCCCGGGCGTACCAGTAATTATTAATTATGCGGTTAAAAGACGGAGAATGCATGATAAGGGTTTTTAGGCGTCATCCCCTGCCAGCTTTTGTAAAAGGTTTAAAGGTCGCGACAATAAGTCTCCCCTTTTTCTTTTTAGCAAGCCTTTTTTATTCTATGATGTCTACCACTGGTGCGGTGATGGTATTTGGTGGAATTACCGTTTTTTGGAGCTTGGTAATAACTCATGAAATGATAATTTATTACTTGGATAAAATTATCGTTACCAGCCATAGAGTAATTTATATTAATTGGCATAATCTTTTTGCAAGGGAAGAATCCGAAGCTGAATTTGAATACATTCAAGATATAGAAACTAAAGAAAGAGGCATCCTGTCCAAGTTTGGACTTTTTAATTATGGACTATTTAAAGTTGAGACTGCTTCGCCTAATGTGTCGATTATTTTTGAAGATGCCAACAATCCAGATGGTATTAAAGATTTTATCTACCACCTTCAAAGAAAACAGTCTAAAATAGAAAATGAATCTTTAGAAAAATCAGCTTTTTATGATCGAACGAACAAGTTCCAAGAATCAGCCAAAGGAGACCATGTTGTCAGCAAACAAAGTTAAAGACGAAAACGAATTACAGGAAATTACACTGCGACCTAAATCCTTGAGCGATTATATTGGTCAGGATGAGATCAAAAAAACGCTAAATGTTTTTATTCAAGCAGCAAAAAAGCGTGATGAAGCATTGGAGCATGTTTTGCTGCATGGGCCTCCGGGACTTGGCAAAACAACTTTGGCGAATATTATCGCACAAGAAATGGGTGTTAATATTAAAGTGACCTCTGGGCCGGCGCTGGAAAAGCAGGGTGATTTAGCTTCAATTATAACTAATTTAAGAGATAGAGATATTCTTTTTATTGATGAAATTCATCGCCTTAAACCTGTAGTTGAAGAGGTCTTATACACGGCAATGGAAGATTTTGGACTTGATCTTATAATTGGCAAAGGGCCTTCGGCCAGATCAATGCGACTAAAATTGCCTAAATTCACTCTGATTGGAGCAACCACAAAAATGAGTATGATTTCTTCCCCGTTAAGAGACCGCTTTGGGGCACTTTTCAGACTCGATTTTTATAACTATGGGCATCTTCAACAAATCATCCAACGGTCCGCGAAAATTTTAAATTATGGAATTGATGATTTAGCAGCAGAAAAATTGGCCCAGTGTTCTCGTCAAACGCCACGCATAGCAAATAGACTTTTAAAACGTGTGCGTGATTTTGCGCAAATTTCTAACAGGGAAAAAATTGACATGGAAATGGTAAAGGCAACGCTAGAAGCGTTAAATATAGATTCACTTGGCCTGGACAAAACTGATTTGGAAATTATGAAAACGATTTTGGATAAGTTTCAGGGTGGGCCGGTAGGACTTAACACCATAGCGGCGGCAACATCAGAAGAAGAAGAGACCGTAGAGAATATTTATGAACCTTATTTGCTTAAATTAGGCTTTTTGGAGAGAACTCCAAAGGGTCGTGTTCTTACTTTAAAGGGAAAACAACATCTAACTTCATAATTTACCTATGAAAAATCAAACAAAAATGAAAATGGGTGCAGCTGCGCTTGGATTATTTATGCTTTTTGCGCTTAATGGTTGTTCAAGGCAGACCACAAAAGGTATTTCTGATGAAGCGCCACTTGATCGTAGAATTGGTTTGATTTCTGCGCTTGGGAATATCCCAAACGTAAAAGGTACACATATTTTGACCTTGGATGATGGCAGTACAATATTGTTAAAAAGCTTAGCTATAAACATGGATGAGCCAAAATACAAAAATAAACGCGTTGAAGTGGCAGGTGTAACTAATTACAGTAACGATGGTAAACAATCCATGATGGTTGAAAATATTGATGTCTTAGAAGAAGTGGTTCCTAATCAGATTGCCACGCCAACAAGCTGGAAAGAATACACAAGTCCTGGACTTGGTTTTACAATAAAATATAGAGATGATTTTGAGGTAAAAGATGTACCTAATGGCGAAAGTGGAGTTCTATTTTGGAACGCGGAACCCCTGGATGCTTCCACTCAAACCCAGGTCGCTACTCAACAGCCACTTTTTCAGGCTACACAACAAGGCGTGACTGGCTATGGAGTAAAGGTAACTTTAATGTCAGCTAAAAGCATGCAGGATTTACTTGCATCATTAAGCCTAAAAAGTGATAGCCCTAATGACCTTTTAACAGGTGGCTATGTTCAAAGTAAAATTGGTCCTGATGGCTTATATGCGCTTAAGAAGGCGGACTCTACCGGTAAAATTATTGATTTTTATGTTAATGATGCGCCTAAGTTTTTTCATATATCTTTTGATGCCCAGGGGCTGCCCCAGGACAAATTAACTGCTTCTCAGAACATATTTTATGTGATGCTTGGTTCGTTTAAGGCAAGTATTTTACCTGTCCAGCCAACTCAACAAGCCGGAACTACTCAACAAAATAAGTCTACTGAACAAGCAGGGACTAATAGTCAGGCCAGCTCGAAGAAGTAAAAAAAATATTGACTGCGCGCTGTTAGCACTCTATACTTTTGAGTGCTAATGTTCATTGAATCACAGTTCAGGGTGAATTTTGGCTACAAAATAAAAGTCTTTTTCGTAAAGAGGAAGATTGGTTTTTTGCCTTAATAAAGCTTAATTCTGGCCATTTCTTGTGTTATAATGGATAAACAAAAAATAAATAATTAACTCTAAAAATAATATGAGTGATAACAGATTTGAAAAGTTTACGAAGGAGGCAAAACAGGCGCTGATTGTGGCTCAAGAAAAGGCGCGCGACGCGAAACTTAACTATGTTGGAACTGAAC
>CAZOQT010000043.1:0-404 GCA_964582265.1 uncultured Candidatus Peribacteria bacterium | reverse complement strand
AATTTTAAGCCAGGAAAACTCGCTTGGATGTTCAATTCTGCTTAACTTTGGAGTTTCGTTAGAAAATGTGAACCTGGTTTTAAAAACAGTTGGGCGGATGAATCCTACTCCGGCATCATCTCAACGTGGTTGGGGTGGATTAAGCGGTTTTGCCAAGAAAGTAATTGAAGATGCCGTTCGAGCGGCTCATGAATTTAACCATAGCTATGTGGGAACAGAGCACTTGTTATATGCTCTTGTTTCTCAGGAAAACACAGCGGCAACCGTGATTTTGGAAAACATGAAAATCAATCCTCAGGATATTAGAGAGCAAATTATTCAAACCTTTGAAAAAGCTAAAGATGCTCATCGTCCTGGACAGGCTGGGCCTCAACAAGCGCAAGGAATGAATCCGATTGAGTTTT
>CAZOQT010000042.1:0-10018 GCA_964582265.1 uncultured Candidatus Peribacteria bacterium | reverse complement strand
TGAATGTATAATCCGGCGTTGTATCCGTACCATTAGAAACTGGCGTAACCTCTGCTAAAACTGGAGCAGTTGTATCGATTGAATAATTATTAGTTCCTGTCCTACTTGTTTGATTTCCAGCATTATCAGTCACTAAAACTGTAATATTATTATTTGCATCATCCTGCGTATCCATTGCCCCCGAAAGAGATGCGGTCCAAGTTCCGGATGAATTAGATCCAGCACGCGCAGTATCACCAGCTTTAAAGTTTGCCGCATTAAAACTTACCGCAGAAATTGTGTCACTGTTGTTATCTCCAGCTCCTGTGTTATTCCAGGTTAATACTGGAGTATCTCCACTTTTAAACACCCCACCTGTTCCGGTTGCTCCAGTTACAGAAATTTTTGCTGCTGTCACAGTCGGCGCAATATTATCCACCGTCGCGTTAGTAGCGTCTGCTGTTGTAGTTGAAAGAAGCCCAGTATCATTTGCTGTCACGGATACATTCCTATTAGTAGCATCAATAGCTCCTGCCACAATTGTATAACAGGCTTCATAAATATCATCACCATTAGTTCCGCTACAGGCGGTAGTATCTGTCATTGCCACTGCCGCCCCTCCTCCAAATTGACTAAAATCTGCAGTTGCAGAAGCAATATCTGTATTTCCGTCACCGGTTGCCACCGAGTTATCCCATGTAACTGTAACTGTATCATTTATTTTATATGCGCCACCTGTACCGGTTGCCCCAGCTATTGAAATATTTCCGTCGGTTACTGTTGGAGCAACATTGGTCTGAACAAAACTTGTAGCACCAATAAGACCAGCACCACCATCCAACGATCCAGCAGCTCCACCAGCAACGGTTATCGCGTCTTGAACAGCTTGAGCGAGAGAAGCGTAGGTAATATGAACACAACCACCACCACCGCCGCCGCTATATGAGCCACCAGGTCCACCAGCCGCAGAAAAATTAGTTGGAGATCCTAAAACAGAAGCTGCGGATATATTCACTGTACCACCGCCACCACCAGCACTCTGATCACGAATAACATGACCATCGCCACTAGAATAACCTCTTGCGTAAATATCTCCATTGATAGTTAAAGAACCCACTATAGTTAATTTAATAAGACCACCTCCAGCACCTCCTGTTCCAGAAAAAATATTTCCACCACCAGAACCCATATCAACAGGATTAGAAGAATCATCATAAGCAACTGTCTGTGATGTAAATGTAGTTCCTGAGCCACCATTTCCACAGTGAGCCCCGGCACTTGCGCCATACCCACTTGAATCACCCTGTCCAGGAGCAGGACCTCTTCCATCTGCAGCAGATCCTCCAACATATCCCTTGCCATCAACATTAATACTACCTCCCAATTGAACGTCAAAAGAATTGGCGCTAATGTTCAAAACATTTACAGGAGTATCAGTAGCGGGATTAGCCCCATGAGTCAAAACGCCACCGCTATTGATTGTTACCGTATTTACTTCAAAAGCATTAGCTGGAGTATATTCATATAAAGAAGTTGTTCCTCCACCAATTGTTACATCGGTTGTTGCCCCATCCAGATTTGAATTTATTGCGCTTCTATATAAATTTAAAGTTCCACTTGAGTTGATTGTAGAGATTGTCCCTCCAATTGTTGCGCTTGGCCCCAATGTTAAAGTTGCCCCACTATCAACCGTAATTGTATCTATATCATTAGTGAGAGTTGAACCAGAGCGCATTTGTAAAGTACCACCAGCCACATGTAGCGGCGAAGCAGCAAGGTTTGTTAACGTGCCCCCGGAAAAGATCTCAACATCTAAGTTATTATAAGTATCAGTAGCACTTGTAATTAAGGCTCCATAAACACTCAAAATGCCAGTACCCAAAAAAGGAGATACTGCTGTTAAAGTAAGGTTTTTACCACTTGGAATATTATAATTTACAGCTGTACCGGTTAAAGTTATTGAATTCAAAGTGAAATTTGCGGTTCCTTGAGTTGTACCAGCATTTGCATTGCCATCACCGTTCACATAAAGATTACCATCACTGCCAACTTGTTTAATCATAATTTGTCCAAATCCACCTTTTTGCCAGCCACCAGCTCCACCACTGGCAGAAAAAGAAGTGACCGGATCAAGTGAGCTTGAAGTTGTATAATTTACCAAAGCGCATCCACCACCTCCACCACCATCTGTACTTCCACCAGCTCCACCGGAAACATTAAAAGTTGAAGAACCAGCTATAGTATTTGCAGAAATATTAATTGCGCCGCCGCCACCACCACCACTCAAATCACCTGTCCCAGCATTTCCCCTTGCCGTAACTGGACCATTAAGCGTAAAGGCACCAGAAGTAGTAAGTTTTACTAAACCGCCCCCAGCTCCACCAGGACCACCATCCCAAATATTGCCACCACCTGAACCTATTGTTTCAGGATTTGCAACATCACAATAACCCGTGGTAGCTAAGTAGCGACCGCCCTCACCTTGTCCTGCCGCGCCACCTCCATTTCCCGCATGGGCACCACCACTTGATCCATATCCACCACCTGCACCAATACCAGGTGCGGTTCCTTGACCAGGACTAACAACACCACCTGCGTACCCCTTGCCATCAACATTAACACTACCTCCAGCTTGGACATCAATATTGCTCGCACTGAAATCAATTTTGTACTGTACCCCAGCACCTGTTGTTGAATTGGCAGAGTGTGTTAATAGACCACCAGACCTTACAGTAAGATCTCCAACTGTTTGTTGAGTAGCATTATTTTGCTTAAGAGTCGCACTATTTTCTATAATAATATCTCGTGTTCCTGCGGTGATATTGTTTGTTAAATTTAAGACCGGAGAGGTTGTACCACCGGCATTACCCAATCTAAGTGAAGCGAAACCAATATTTTCATCAACCTCTACCGTTACAGTCGTATCTATTAAAACATCATCAGTCGAAACAGGCTTAACATCATCTGACCAGTTAGCAGCAGTTGACCATAGACCATCTCCTCCATCACCATCCCAGGTTTTATTTGGAACCGGATCAACCGCTTTAGACAATCTAATAATATTACCAACACTTTGCGATAATAGTATTAATATAAAAATTGTTATTAAGTATTTTTTATTTCTTAGTTTTTGCGTCTTTTTATTTATTTTTTTTATCATATTTTTTTTTAATAAATCAACGCCCATAATAGACCAAAAGAACATATTTAAAAAGACAAAAAAATCACTCTTGCTCCAAATTAACCCGACTCCAAATCACTAAAGTTTGAATTTTGTGCGAATTTCTTCAATCTCATCACGCAATTCCGCCGCTTTTTCAAATTCCAGATTTTGTGAAGCCAAATCCATTTGCGCTTCCAGCTCATCCAAAAAGCGTTTCATTTCTTCTTTTGGAACCTTCTTTGGATCAATATGACGTTCTCCCTTAGAAGCGTTAGCCTTGCTGTGCTCCATCGCAATATCCTTAATCGCCTTAACAATTGTCTGCGGCGTAATTCCATGCTTTTTATTATATTCCATTTGAATTGTGCGACGACGATTAGTTTCGTCCATTGCTTTTTGCATTGCGTCAGTCGTTCTATGCGCATACATAACCACAAACCCATTTACATTGCGGGCGCAACGACCAATGGTTTGAATAAGCGCAGGAGTAGAACGCAAAAAGCCCTCTTTGTCCGCATCCAAAATCGCAATAAAAGAAACTTCCGGTAAATCCAGACCTTCACGCAACAAGTTAATACCAACCAAAACGTCAAATTTGCCCAGACGCAAATCACGTAAAATTTCTATGCGTTCCATGGTGTCTATATCCGAATGCAAATATCTAACCTTAATTCCCGCGTCAGTCAGATATTCCGTAAGATCTTCAGCCGAACGTTTGGTCAAAGTTGTCACAAGCACGCGTTCTTTTTTCTTTATTCTGATTTGGATTTCATTCATCAGATCATCAATTTGATGTTCACTTGGACGGATCACCACTTCCGGATCAATCAGTCCGGTTGGACGAATAATCTGCTCTACTACCTTGCCGCCAACTTTTTGTGAACCAAGCCCATAAGTAAGCATTTTGGCCCCTGCCTTTTTAAGTTCATATTCCGCCGGAGTCGCCGAAACATAAATTGCCTGATTGATCGCTTCTTCAAACTCATCAAATTTAAGCGGTCTATTATCGTGCGCAGATGGCAAACGAAAGCCATAATCAATCAATGTCTGCTTGCGCGAAAAATTACCATTATGCATTCCCCCAACCTGCGGAATGGTCATGTGCGATTCATCAATAATCATCAAATAATCATCCGGAAAATAATCCAGCAAAGTTGCCGGTGGTTGGCCCTGAGCGCGATTGCTAAAGTACCTGGTATAATTTTCTATTCCCGTGGTGTAACCGGTTTCAAGCAATATTTCCAAATCATATTCGGTACGGGTTTTAATGCGTTCCGCTTCCAGCATTTTGCCCTGAGCCCTAAGTTCGTTGCAGCGCAGTGCCATATCTTCACGAATTCTTCCTGCCGCCGCTTCAATTTTTTCACGGCTTGTAACATCATGTTTGGCCGGAAATATTTTTATTGACTGAAGTTCTCTTAACTCTTCACCAGTAAAAGAATCCGCCTCTGTAATGCGCTCGATTTCATCGCCAAAAAATTCCAAACGGAAAATGGTATCACGATCCGGTGGGAAAATCTCTACAGTATCGCCTAAAACATGAAACATACCCTGCTTAAAATCCATTTGCGAACGGGTATATTGAATGTCTGTTAATTGTCGCAGTAGCTTGTCACGCTTGCGTTCCTCCCCCACTTTTAATTCCATCGCGAACTTGGAGTAGTCCTCCACATCACCCAAGCCATAAATACAAGAGACAGAAGCCACAATTAACACATCACGCCTTGTTAACAAATTTACCGTTGCGGCATGCCTGAACTTGCTGATTTCTTCGTTAATGGAGGCGTCTTTTTCTATATAAGTATCTGTAGAAGGCAAATAAGCTTCCGGCTGATAATAATCGTAATAAGAAACAAAGTAGCTGACCGCGTTATTTGGGAAAAACTCTTTAAATTCCGCGCAAAGCTGCGCAGCCAAAGTTTTATTATGAGCGAGCACCAGCGTTGGACGCTGCGTGCGAGCGATTACATTAGCCATGGTAAAAGTCTTACCTGAACCTGTAACGCCTAAAAGCACCTGATGCTTATCCCCTTTTTCCACATTGTTCGTCAAAAAATCGATTGCTTGCGGTTGATCGCCGGTAGGCTTAAATGGTGACACCAATTCAAATTTACTCATGACAAAACTTTAGCTAAATAAAACTGATAAAAGCTATCATCCTGTATTATATGATACAAACCAGCTTTTTCAGGATAGCTTAGCTATTTTAGAGATTTAACCAGCAAAAAGCAAGCGTGCCACTTTTAGAGAAACATTTACTGGAATAATTGCCAATATTAATCCAAAACACAAACTACACATTTGTCTTCTTCCCCCCAAACGTATTATCGTATAGAATAACACTCGGTGATTTTTATTCTTTTATTTTCTTTACTCTATGTGCAAACATAAACCACTTTGCTGGGTTGTTGGCATCCTCGTTTTTGTTGGTGCTTTAAACTGGGGTCTAGTTGGACTTGGTATGCTCCTTGGTAACAACTTAAACTTGGTAAACCTTCTTTTTGGTCAATGGCCAACAGTTGAAGCAATCGTTTACCTTCTAGTAGGTGTTGCAGGATTAGCTTCTGGCTATTTCATGGTTACAAGCAAGGATTGTGCTTGCCAAAAGGCATAATTAAAAATTGTGAACAGTCACAATTAAAACAAAACTAAAGAGCTCTCAAAACCGAGAGCTCTTTTTTATACTAATACCTTTTATGGATTTTGGGCGTCCCAGGACGCCCAAATGAGGTTTTGAAATCCTAGCTGCACCCGCTGGTTTCGCCGCAATCCACGCACTTGTAGCAACTGCCGTTTCTGACCATCACCGCGCCGCAAGCACTACAGATTGCCGCATCTTCATTATTTAATTGCAAAGCTTTATCTTTTTGCATTTTGGCAAATTCCTCTTTGCTTTTTACCGCAGCCAAATCAGCCTTACTAACTAGAGCCTCTTCCTTTACCGCTTTTTTTTCTGCTCCCTTTAAAGTTGCTGGTGAGCGATGCTCACGATCTTGATTTGCCGCCTCGCTTGCCTTTTCTAATTGCAAATCCGCGTTTGCCGCTTCAGAAACTCCCTCTTCTGCCTCTACAGGCAACTTTGGAAGTAACAAATTTGTACCTTCGCTATAAGCGCGATCTACCAAATCTGCGTTATGATATTTCTTTGCAACTTCACGTGGCAAAAACTTAAGTCCAAGCCATCTACCAATATAATCAATCAAAGATTTAACCATTGGAATATCACGATTTCCAGTCATACCAGCAGGTTCAAATCTGGAATGGCAAAATTTGCTAACCAAAACCTCCAGCGGCACTCCATATTGTAAGTTAAGTGAAATCGAAAGAGCCAAAGCGTCCATAATTCCAGAAAGTGTCGATCCCTCTTTGCTCATCTTAATAAATATTTCACCTGGCTGGCCGTCCTCATAAAGACCAACTGTAATGTAACCTTCATGCCCGGAAATTGAAAATTTGTGAGTAATACTATGACGTTCAGATGCCAATTTTCTACGGAAAGGCTTTTGTACGATTTTTTCAATCACCTGATGCACTTCCCTTGGACCAACACCTTCATCGCCATTTTCAAGATCTTCAAAATTAAACAGTTCCGCAAAATTTCCATGACCACCGCCAGAAGTATTTAATGGTTGACTCAATTTTGATCCATCCCTATATAAAGCGTTACATTTAAGCATCAGCGCCCAACTTTCCATGTAGGCTTTTTCAATATCCGCAACTGTACATTCTTCTGGCATGTTCACAGTTTTAGAAATCGAACCAGAAATAAATGGTTGAGCCGCCGCCATCATGTGCAAGTGCCCTGTGTATGGAATGTAACGTTTGCCTTTCTTGCCACATTTGTTAGCGCAATCAAAAACTGCGTAGTGTTCTTTTTTAAGATGAGGAGCACCTTCAATAGTCATGGTTCCACAAACATATTCATTTGCCTCAGCTATTTGCTCTTTGCTAAAGCCAAGAGCCAGCAACATATCAAATTCAAAGTCATTAAGTTCAGCGTCGCTAAGTCCTAAAGCTTTACGACAGAACTCTTCGCCCAAAGAAAACTTATTAAAGGCGAACTTAAGTTCAAACACACCGGTTAATTGTGTTTCAATCGCCAAAATTTCTTTATCTGTAAATCCTTTTTTGCGCAAACTTTCCGCGTTGATATGAGGGCAACCCTGCAGCGTAGCATGTCCTTTGGCGTAATTTACAATGTCGTTAATTTGTTCATTGGTGTAACCCAAGGTTTCCAAAGCTGGCTTAAGTGATTGATTAACGATCTTAAAGTAACCACCGCCAACCAGTTTCTTAAATTTAACCAAGGCAAAATCAGGTTCAATACCGGTAGTATCGCAGTCCATAACCAGGCCAATCGTACCTGTTGGAGCAATCACCGTCACCTGTGCATTACGGTATCCAAACTCTTCACCCCACTTTAGCGCGCGATCCCAAACTTCACGAGCGGCAAACAGCAAATCTTCCGGGCAGTATGCTGGACTAATTCCCTGTGGAGTGACAGTTAAACCTTCATATTCGGATTTATCTGCAAAATAAGCCGCTCGGCGATGATTGCGAATTACGCGCAACATATGTTTTTTATTCTTTTCATATTTGCGGAAAGGCTTTAAAACTTTGGCCATTTCTGCTGAAGTTGCATAAGATTCACCACACATAATTGCGGAGATCGCGCCGGTAATGGCGTAAGCTTCTTCAGAAGTATAAGGAATGCCCATTTGCATTAACATGGTGCCAATGTTGGCATAACCAAGACCCAAAGTGCGGAAGTCATAACTTAATTCCGCGATTTCTTTAGATGGGAATTGCGCCATCAAAACCGAAATCTCTAGTACCATAGTCCAAAGTCTAACTCCATGGCGAAAACCATCAATATTAAATTGCTTGGTTTTTTGATCGTAAAACTTGATTAAATTTAGCGATGCCAAATTGCAGGCAGTATCATCCAAAAACATATATTCACTGCACGGATTGCTGGCATTAATACGACCATCTTCCGGACAGGTATGCCATTCATTAATAGTGGTGTCATATTGAATTCCCGGATCCGCGCAAGACCACGCTGCGTAAGCCACTGTATCCCACAATTTGCGGGCCTTAAGAGTTTTAGCCACCTTGCCATCTTTGCGATTTTTTAGTTCCCAGTTGCCGTCAGTTTTAACCGCATCAATAAATTCATTAGGCACGCGAATGGAATTATTTGAGTTTTGGCCACCGACAGTTAAATAAGCTTCGGAGCGGAAATCTGTATCATAACGACGGAAACTGAATTCGTCTGGCTTCATTCCATCTTCCACCAGCATCAAAACACGTTTTATATAACTTAATGGAACGTGACTTTGATGCGCTTCATAAATTTTAAGTTTAAGCTGTGGATTTTTTTCTGGATCAAGTCCCCCTTCACAAGCAGAGTCCACAACCTTCTTAAGCTCTTCATAACAAATATGAGAACCTGCATTAAGCGCTGCCACTTTTTGCTCTTCAATTACCTTCCAGTTAATGAAGTCTTCTATTTCTGGATGATCCATGTTAAGGCACACCATCTTGGCAGCGCGCCTTGTTGTTCCACCAGACTTGATTGCACCAGCTGCACGATCAAGTACCGCCAAAAAGCTCATAAGTCCGGAAGATTTACCGCCACCGGAAAGATTTTCATTCGCCCCGCGCAGTTTAGAAAAGTTTGTACCTGTACCAGAACCATATTTAAAAAGTCTAGCTTCACGCAGCACCAAATCAAAAATACCTCCTTCGTTCACCAAATCATCATTCACACTCTGAATAAAACACGCATGCGGTTGAGGCCTTGTATAAGCGTCTTTTGACTTCATCAACTTTTCCGTATCCGGGTCTATATAGTAATGCCCTTGCGCATCCCCGGTAATGTTATAAGCATGAGCCAACCCAGTATTAAACCATTGCGGACTGTTTGGCGCGCACATTTGAGCCACAACCATATACTTTAATTCATCTTCAAAAGCCTGAGCGTCCTTTGCGCTATCAAAATAATTATTAGTTTCACCCCAGTACCTCCAAGTAGAGGCAAGTCTTGTAGCCACCATTTTAATAGAAGTTTCTGCTCCCAAAACCGGATTTCCATCTTTATCCAAAATCGCATCTCCATTTTTGTCCCTTTGCGGAACACCCTTTTTCCTGCAATATTTTTGAGCCAAAATATCAGTCGCCACTTGTGACCAAAACTTTGGAACTTCGATGTCCTTCATCTCAAAAACTACCGAACCATCCGGATTACTAATACGTGAAGTTCTAAGTTCATAGTCAAAATAAGCAAAAGGATCCTTACCTTCTTCCGTAAAATAACGCTCAATTTTTAAACCTTTACCAGTTCGATCTTTAAGCGAGGTCGAAACTGATTTATGGGGGAAGTAAGGTGCGACCATAGATAAAATGGATTATGGAAATTGGAGCGACCGTACAACATTTTGGGGTTACAAAGTCATTCCTTTCCTCATACGTCGCATTCAAAATTGAGTTTAATCGATCTGAAAGTGCGTAAGCGCGGAAGAAAGGAAGAATAAGCTAAACCCACCATATATAGGTGAGTTAATTATTATTAGCCACAAGATATTGAGAGGCGTCCCCTACGATAGTCTTTTGAAAACTCTTCGTCAAGGAAACTGGACCCAAAATTCTTTGCGCCACCAAGGCTTTATTATGTTATATACAAAAGCCAAAAGTAGATAACAAAAAGCGCGTCCGGCAAGAGATCCTGACACCAAAAAATTTTGCAAAATCTAAAGTGAGGTGTACGATTCATCCCCCATTCTTTAGAGTTGAATTCTTAAAGGCTGTTCGTAATAACTTTTGCGGCTTCCGCTCTGGTTAGTGGATTGAATGGTCCAAACAGATATAGCGGAT
>CAZOQT010000041.1:10117-10651 GCA_964582265.1 uncultured Candidatus Peribacteria bacterium | reverse complement strand
GGAGTCATAAAAAAGCGCGATTTGCCTGATGATTGGGGCTTGGAGAATTCTGAAATCAGAGGATCTTAAAGTTTTCTATCACAATGTCAAAGGTAGTGGGTTTATTTGTTTCTTTCCAAAGCTCTCGCTTGATAATTTTAAAGAGTTGACCGTTTTTTATGGCGACAACAGTATCTATGCTGGCATAAACCGGTTTGCCATCCTTTTGATCTACGGAAATAGGATTATTTAAATATAAAAATATTGTGTCATCACGCTTAAAAGTTTTTTTGATCGTCATTGGAGGCAGGGCTCCACGATTTTGATTTTGAGTTTTTAGCCATTCGTAGACGTCATTTTCTGTGTTTTCTTGAGTGGTTATATTGATGAGCCATGGGCCATCATAACTATTATCCGCAAAATTAATTCCTGCAGGACCTGTTTCAAAAAGGTCCAAATTATTTGGGTATAATACACTATATTTTTTTGAACGGTCGATGTATTTATTCAATTTTTCATCATATTTGACTGGAACAAGTGCTTTATTTTTAGCTA
>CAZOQT010000041.1:0-10107 GCA_964582265.1 uncultured Candidatus Peribacteria bacterium | reverse complement strand
AGCTTGGAGAGTGCTTTGTTTGTTTTGTAGTTGATTGTGGTAGTCTGTTTTCTTACCTTGGAGGATGGTGTTAGCTTGGAGAACTTGTTGTTGTTTGGTTTTGGCCTGCTCTAGAGTGGTTTGAGTTTTAGCTACTGTTTCTGTTGTTTGAGGTGTAGCAGCCAATTTAGTGGGGTTTTGAACTGCATTTTGCATGAGTTCCCCGGAATCGAGATTAAGGGCGATAGTTACAATCACCGCAAGGCACAGAAATAGAATTAGAAATGAATATTTATTTTTCATAATTTTATTGTAATAAAAAAATTTAATTTAGGAAAATAATTTTGGGATTTGGGGCGCCGCTTTTTTTGCGGCGCCCCTTTTGGGTAGGATTCGTTTCTTCCGATAGGGAACAGCTGCTTTGCGCAGCGCTCACCCGCCGGTGATCTGGTAGACGGTGTACTTCTGCACGCCGCCGATCGTCACCGACTTGAGGTAGTCGGCGATGGTCTGGCAGTGGGTGCGCACCGCATTGGGGGCGGTCTTGCTGTAGTAGTTGCTGTCGATCCAGCAGATGTTGCTGCCGTTGTTGGACCAGACGATGGCCGTGTGGGGCCCGCTGGCGAAGTTCATCTGCACGATGTTGCCCGGCTCCGCGCTGTAGATGCTGCCCTTCACCTGCGTGTAGGGGCTCCCGCACCAGTACCAGCCCGACTCGTTGGGGCAGGTCGCCGGCAGGTTCACGACGCCGCTGGAGGCCCCGCTGACCACCTTGCGGGCCCAGTTCTTGCAGTTCATGCCCACGTACTTGCCGTTGTCGGCATTCGCCATGAGCAGGATCTTGGTGTTGCGGAAGGACTGCATGAGACCCTTCCACCAGTCGCCCAGGCTCAGCGCCTCCTCGGTCTCGCCCACCGCCTCCGCGGTGGTCTCGCCCTCGTCGGCCGCGCCGCCGAACAGGTCCCCCGTGATCCCCTCGTCGTCGCCGACGTTGTCCGTCACGTCCTCGCTCGTGTTCGCGCCGTTCTGCGCCTCGTCCTGCGCCGTGGACTCCTCCCCGGACGTGCTGATGCAGCCCATGCTCACCAGCCCGATGCCGGAGCACAGAGCCATGACCAGGCCGAGCTTCAGATTCATCGCGAGCTTCATAGATCACCTCGTTGTCAAAATCGAATCCAACTGAACCTGTGTTCAGTGTCACGCACCTTAATGTGAATGACGTTCGCACTTTAGCTCATCACTCATTAAATTTTTCTAAACTAAAAATGAAAAAAACATTAAATCGTCAAGCCATTTATTGTTTTTAAAAAGCCATTTGTCCTGGGAATGTAAATCAATTTGAATCCATTTTGTTTTTTTGAAACAAATATTATGACAATTTCGTACAAATTAAATCATTGGCAATTTCGGGCAAATATGCCCGCCCATTTATTAGTACCGTTTATTAGTACCATTATTTTTTAACAGAAATTCACCATGGAAAAACGCTATAATCATTTAGAAGAAGTAAAGTCGCATAATCCACCGGTCGAGGTTGATATAGATTTAACTTCATTAGATAAACCTTTAACTGCCAGAGAAAGGCTCAAAAGCTCTGCCCAACAAATTAAAGAAAAAGCCCAATATGTAAAGGAGGTAACAAAGAACATAGCTCAGGCTTCACTGGAACATCAAAAAAGAAAAGCCCGCGAAACAATCAAAAACAGCCCCACCCAAGAATTGGACGCAATAATTGCATCTGCCAAATATGGAAAAAAGTGTATAGAAATCATTAAAGAGGCTGTAGGGCCATGGTACACGCCAGAAGATGAAGCTATAAAAGATTCACTTAATGCGTGTGCCGAAATGCCAAATATGGAACCCAATTTAAAAATTGATGCCCAAGGTCCAAATTGGAATGCCCCAAATATTAAGCATTTTGCTTTTGCTGAGCCTAATTCCATGGAAGCCAAAGCGTATTTAAGAGAAGACGACGCAAGGGTCGCCGAGCGCATCAAAAATAAATTGCCTGTCACTCCAAAAGCCCACGTAGAAGATATCGTTCCAGGCAAAGTTAGCAAAAAAGATTTGCAAATTATTAGAGAAAGAGAGTCAAAAATTAATTAAAATAATTTCCCATTGCTCAAAATTGAGTAATCGTTTTATTCTATTGCCGGTCTTTTCAATGAAATTTTTCAAATTCATTAATCGGCAATGCCAAATAAAATGATAAATACACCACTTTCTTTAAATGAACTGATGCGCAGGGCCATTAGAATGCGCCGCGACATAGTAGAAATGACAGCCGCAGCGGGTTCTGGTCACCCAGGTGGATCGCTTTCAGCAACAGAAATTCTGGTACTTCTTTACAGCGAATTTCTTAAATTTGATCCTAAAAATCCTACCTGGGAAGATCGCGATCGCATGATTTTCTGCAAATGCCATATTACTCCTGCCATATATTCAATTTTGGCGCGCAACGGATATTTTAATCCTGACGTGCTGCCAACTTTTCGCAAACTGGGCTCACCTTTGCAGGGGCATCCTTCACGTTTTCATCCAGAAGGGATGGAAATGTCCGGTGGATCACTCGGCCAAAATCTTTCCATTACTACCGGGGTCGCGCTTGGTTTAAAGGCTCAGGGAAAACCAAATCGCGTTTTTGGATTAAGCAGTGAAGGCGATTTACAGGAAGGTCAAAGTTGGGAAGCAATCATGTCTGCAGCACATTATCGTCTGGATAATTTGATTCTTTTTGTTGATTACAACAAATTACAAATTGATGGTTATGTTGAAGATGTTATGGGTGTTCATCCGCTCGATCAAAAATTCAAGAGCTTTAATTGGCATGTGATTGAGGTAAAAGACGGTCACGATTTTACTCAACTTCGAGACGCGGTAAATCAGGCTCTAACCTTAAAAGGCCGTCCAATCGTAATTATTGCAAATACTATTAAGGGCAAAGGCATTTCTTTTATGGAAGGACAAGCCGGCTGGCACGGTCGCGCCCCAAATGCGGACGAACTCGCGCTAGCACTAAAGGAACTTGATGAACAGGAAGCAAAATTGAAACCACAGGAAGAAGTTAAACCACAGCCTGCATTAGCCAGCGCATAAACATTACCAATTATTAATTACTAATTAAACAAACATGCCACGAGAAATGATGTTAACCCGCCAGGGCTGGGCAGACGCACTTATCGCCCTTGGAGAAAGTGATCCCCGCGTTTGTGTGCTTGATGCCGATTTGGCTAAATCAACCTTAACCTGCCAGTTTAAAGATAAATTCCCACAGCGTTTTTTTGATATGGGAATTGCTGAACAAAACATGATTAACGTAGCGGGAGGACTATCACTCACTGGCATGATCCCTTTTGTTGCAACTTATGGTGTGTTTGTTTCAGGCCGCGCTTGGGAGCAAATTCGCACCAGCCTTTGTTATGGCAAATTAAATGTTAAATTAGGAGGAGCACACGGCGGAATTTCTGTAGGTCCGGATGGTGCAACCCATCAGGCTTTGGAAGAAATTGCTATTATGCGCGTCTTGCCTGGCATGACCGTAATTGTTCCGGCTGATTATTACGAAATGAAAAAGGCCGTATTTGCTGCTGCCAAAATTGATGGACCTGTTTATCTTCGTTTTGGGCGTGAAAAAGTGCCGGTCGTTACTTCTGCGGACACTCCTTTTGAAGTTGGGAAAGCAATCACCATGCGTGAAGGCACAGATGTCACCATGATTGCCTGTGGCCCAATGGTTGCAGAAGCCCTGGATGCAGCGGAAAAATTACAAAGCGAAGGTATTAGCGCCGAAGTTATTAATCTACACACCATTAAACCATTAGATAGCGAAGCAATTATCAATTCCGCTAAAAAAACTGGATGTGTGGTAACAGCAGAAGAGCATCAACTCAACGGTGGTATGGGGAGCGCAGTTACAGAAGTTCTTGCTCAAAATTTGCCAGTTCCCGTAGAGATGGTTGGAATTCATGACACCTTTGGCGAATCCGGCCAACCACGAGAATTAATGGAAAAATACGGCATCACCAGTAAAGAAATTTACGAAAAAGCTAAACTTGTAATTGGACGGAAAAAGTAAATTCTATATACCTAAAAGCCATTTTTCTGCTATAATGTAAGGAAAACTTTTAGAAAAATAAATATGGAAACAACTTTAGCGCCAGCTGAATACGAAATAAAAAAAACAGATCAAAAGATTAGAGTCAATTTATGGCTTGATCATTATAATAATATCTTTTCCGATTTTGACCCCAGGCCTTATTCATTGCGGGAGTTATCCGATGATTTTCTAAATGAAACCAAAAAAATCATAAAGGAAGTAAATGGCGAAAATATGGAAGTGGTTTTCTTGGTTCCTCAAAGCCAAAAGAATAAAACTTTTGAGCATATAATTTCATCAAGATTACATCACTATTTTAAAAAGAAAGCTTCTCATCAAGAGCTTGAGCAGACGCAGTACAAAAGAAAGGGGATTCTTTTAACCTTCTTGGGCACCATATTGATGATTGGGGCTACAATTTCAACATCCTTTGAGGGGAATATTTTAAATAATTTTTTAAGAGTCATATTGGAACCAGCAGGATGGTTTATGACATGGTATGGCTTAGATCAAATATTTTACAACTCAAAAAATGAAGGCAATGAGCTTCTCTTCAATAAAAAAATGGCAAAAGCGGAAATAATTTTTGATGTTTACAGCAATCACGAATAACGTTTTTTTGAGGCGCCTAATGGGGGCTGTGAGGCAATTTTAGCGATTTTTTTAAGATATGAAAAATGCTAAAATCACATCTCTTGAACCAAGAATGAAAAGATAAATAAAGTAACTACATAACAAAAAGAGACCTCCTAACCTTGAAAGTTGTTGGTTTTTATTAACAAATATAAATAAAACCAAGGAGAAAAATAATAGAAATATTGAATCTACTATTAGTTTTGGATCAAAATTTATAGGATGGATAACCGCGGTTGCCCCAAGAACCAAAAAAATATTGAAAATATTGCTTCCCACGATGTTCCCGATCGCAATGTCACTTTCTTTTTTGACTGCCGCCACTAGGGAAGTCATTAGTTCTGGCAAGGATGTTCCAACTGCCACCAAGGTAAGGCCAATAAAGGCTTCGCTTAAATGAAAAAAACGAGCAAGCAAGACTGCGTTATCCACTACAAGCTTTCCACCAACAAAGACTCCCACTAATCCTCCTAAAATCATAAATATAAGTTTTAATATAGGGTCTTTTTGATGTATGTTTTCTTTTTTCTCAATAATCTTTTCTTTATTTTTCGACGCTCTAAAATAACCATAAATATAATAAATAAAAATTATGAAAAAACTTAAAAGGATAATCCCGTCTCCCAATGAATAACGGTTAAATGTAACGCTTTGGTTTTGGAAAAATTGGTCAAAGCCTAATATTAGGAAAACAGTTGATGCCAGTATATTTAAAGGTATATCTCGAGTAGCAGTATTTGGCTGTACAGGGAGTGATCGTAAAATGGCCGCTGAGCCTAATATCAAAGCGATGTTTGCTATGTTACTGCCAATAATATTGCCTACTGTTAAATCAGGATTGTTTTGGGTCGCGGATAATATGGATACAGTTAATTCAGGCACACTTGTGCCAAAAGCCACTAATGTCAGTCCTATAATTGTTTTTGGAATATTAAAACATTTAGCAATTCCCGCAGCCCCATTTACGAAATAATCCGCAGATTTTATCAATAGAGCAAAGCCTAAAATAAGAAAAAGAACAATCCAAAACATTCCAATTATTTAATGAAAATAAATGGCACCTTAAGTTGTTTAACATTTTCTAAGCGATAATCTAGCATTTTTGAACCAACGAAGATTATGGAGATATTGCCCTGTTCCACCAAGGATTCAATATTTTCTTCCAGAGTCCCAGGTCGTCCTATAAATTTGAAATTCAATTCTTTGATATTCTCGCTCGAGAGCCGATTATTTATGGATTTAAAACGGACATCAGCAACTTCATGTACCTCTTCCATAAATTTTTCTGAATATTTGTCCTCGGGGCAATGGAGTAGCAGCACATTTTGAACGTGATGTTTAAGTGACCACTCAATCACAAAATCTAATCTCTGCAGAAAAGTGTAGCCTCTGCTGCAAAGAACCGCCACAGGGCCTCCGTGGTTCTGCTTTGGGAATGGAGGGAGATCTTCAGCAATCCCAAGCGCCTTTGCTAGATATGGGGTAAGTGGTGGTTGGATGATTAGAGTTAATAGGATAATCCACATTCCTATGGCTAAAGCCATGTCACTTCCTGGGATACCCGCTACTTTAATTCCTACAAGTAAAACGGCCGGTATTACTCCGGTTTCACGCACAAACGATAAGAAAATGAGCTCTTTTAACGTAAGTTTATGTTTCCCTCTCGTAAAGGGGGAGAGAGATAAAAAGACAGTAATTGGTCGCAAAATAAACATGAATATCAAACCCATAATAATGCCAGGAAGTGCAAACTCTTTTAGAATCTGAAAATTCACTAGTGTGCCCAGTAACATAAAGATAAGGGGCTTCATAAAACCTTCAATTGTATGATTAAAAAAGTGTTCAACATGAACCACATGTGATCTTAGTTGAAAAAGAAGTCCCGCAACAAAAACAGCCAAAAATCCATTCCCGCCCAAGGCTGTAGCGAGTGTAAAAGTAAATAGCGGAACTGCCATAAATAAAGCAGCATCAGCTTCGCCATCTGATTCAATGCGCTCTTTCCATTTGCTCCACATGTCTAAAACAAAATACCCAAAAATGCCCGAACCTACACCAATTGCAACTATCTTAAGCATTGCAAGGATATTATCCAGGTTTAAAAGGCTAGTATATGCATCTATTATCGAATTAGGAACAAAATTAGTTGTAAAAAGAGACAGGAAAATGCCAGTTATAAGGGCTCCAATTACGTCATTAAGAGCGCTTTCGCTAATTGCGATATGCTTTACTCTTGGTTTGTGAAATAGTAGCGATTTAAAACTCGGAATTATTGCTGCCGGATCTGTTGAAGCCAGCGAAATACCAAGCAGAATAATGGCCGCGATCGGCATTACAAAGTTAAAAAGCTGGGTAATACTGCCAAGAACTAGTGAAAACATCAGGGCAGTAATAATAGTCCCCAAAAAGGCAATCGATAAAATTGGACCTATTAGGGTTTTAAACCTTACAAATGGAGTTTCCAGACCACCTCCAAAAAGAATCAATGTCGCACCGATGGTGGTTAATATTGTAAGTGCTGTCGGATTTTGTGTAATAAAGGAAAGAATATTTTGACTAACGAAACCAAAAAAAATGGCAATCACAAAGGAGGGAACGATGGTTGGTTTTGCGAGTTCGTAGGCTATGAATCCTAATGCAAAAACAAGCACTATATCCAATAAGATCGGGATCATTTGCAGATGTTCATTATGTTCAAAAAATGAAGAATGCAATAACTGCACTGCGCCAAATGAAATTAGCCAGCTTAAAAAAAGAGTAAGCAAAATTAAACCATAATTTTTGATATGATTTATGCGTGTGATATTTTGTTTTGTGCTCATCGTATTTATGTAAAATTACATCTATACATTATAGCACAAAATGTATAAAAATTAAGCACTTTCCTCTATTATTTTGCGGACTAAGACAGCTTTAATTGCCCTTTCCGTTGTGTCTTTGATTTTAAATTCAATATTTGAGATCATAGTATAAGTTCCTATATCGGGAATTTTTTCGAACTTGTCCAGGAGAAGCCCTGAAACTGTTGTGAATTGCTGATCTTCCGGCAGTGCAGTTTTGAAAAATCGGTTAAAATCCACAACACTAATATCTCCTTCAACTAAGTATGTTCCATCTTTTTGAGGAATTATAAGTTTTTGATTTTCATCACTTTCGTCAGAAATATCTCCCACTATTTCCTCAAGAATATCCTCAATTGTCACAAGGCCGTCAATATCACCATGTTCATCAGTTACCATGGCAAGATGGATTTTTTCTTTTTGAAAATTTTTGAGCAGATTGCTGATGCGTTGTGTGTTTGGGATAAAATAAGCCTTTTTGACCAAGCCATCAAAGGAATTCACACGGGGATCTTGTTGTAGCTTCTTGAGCAAATCTTTTATATTTAATATTCCCACCAAATTATCAATATTGCCCTTAAATAAAGGGATTCTGGTGTATCCTGATTCAATAATTGCGTTTATGTTTTTTTCATAAGGTTCGTCCAGATCAATCGCAAATATTTTTGAGCGTGGTGTCATAATTTGGCCAGTCGCAATATCTGAAAAATCGAATATGTTATCCAGAATTTCATGTTCGTCTTTTTTTATGGTACCAGCTTTATGACTCTCGTAGAGAATTGATCGAAGCTCTTCTTCGGTTAATTTAGATTCAGTGAAGCTCGTTTTGTCGCCGAAAAGTTTTAACACAACATTGCTGGAGGCTGTAAGCAGTTTGGTGATTGGATATGCGATTTTTGAGAGTACATAAAGAGGGTATACAGCAAGTAGTGAAAATCTTTCCGAAAATTTGATTCCAAGAGATTTAGGAATAAGTTCACCCAAAATGACGCTTAAATAAGTGATACCTATAACCACTAGGGCAAAACTGAATCCTTTCGCATTTTGCGCAATGAACTCAATAGGCAGATTTTGAAGCCATGGGGTAATTGCATCCGCTATGTTTGCCCCGGCAAAAGCCGATGCTATGGTGCTTATTAAGGTTATGCCGACCTGAATAGTCGCCAGGAACTCTTCAGGGTTTTTAACGGTTTTTTCAACCAACATTGCGCTTTTATTGCCTTCTTTAACGAGCTGGCGAACTCGAGTTTTTCTAAGTGAAATAAGGGCAACTTCCGTCCCGGAAAAAAAGCCATTCAGCAGAATCAGAATGATCACCAATATTACTTCGCTCGCAAACTGATTCATTAATTTAAAAATAGATAATATGCATTTGCATTACGATTATAGCATCAATTATAGCCTAAAATTGTGCATGCTAGAAAATAGTTCATAGAAACAACAAAAACACCTCTTTTAGAGGCGCTTAATGTATTCTGGAGCTCCTTATGGCGCGATGTTCAAACTGCAGTTTAATTCTCATTAGTCGGATGTATCTGAGAAATCAGCTAAAATACCCAAATCTAATAATTTTTTTCTTGAGGCAACGGTAATTTTACTTATTTCACGCTTGCGAAAAAACAAAGCAGTTTCTCCAAAATAATTAGGTAACATACCCAATTCAAATTCCATAATTGGTTTATCTGATGATTGCTGGGTTAAAACTTTCCCCCCTCTCATGATCCCAAATAAGGTTGGGTGCGAGCCATCGCAATAAACTACTATATCGCCATCTTGTGGATCTTTGACGCGATTATATAATTTTGTTTTTAAAAATTCTTCCACACGGTGGGACCTAGCATCAAGATGACACATCTGCCATTTTGCCCATGGTTTCTGTAAAACTGTTTTAAATACAAAATCCGCTGAATGCCCATATAATACTTTTTTTTCAGTCCATTCAACATCTAACTTTTGTCTCACTTCATTATATGGAACTGACATGCTGCCATCTTCTCTCATAGAAGGAAAAACATCATATTTATCCGAAGTCTTTCTAAACACATACACAAGATCACCATAATCATTAGGTACTGCAAAAATTTCATGGCGGTAAATGCCTCCATGTCCAAATTTTGATTGCACTTTTCCCTGCAAATATATGCCAAAATGTTTTACCCCTTCATCAAAACAAATATCATCACCAACATAAGCCACTACATCACCGTCCATAATCTTTTCATCTTTTTTGATCATTTCATAACCGCGCCTATTCAAAAAATCGACAAAGTTTGTGGGATTAATGGCATTGGGCAAATCTGGTTTAAACCATGGCTCATTTTTATGTGTATAAAAAACATATTGGGAACAACGATAAGTTACATGCCCACTATCACAATTTTCTGGCCATTTTTTTTCATCTGCGTGAGCTGGTAAAGGCTCGATTATTCCTGGAATATGGATATCGGTCCAACTATTGGCTCCTTGTTGGTCAATTTCTATCCTTATTGGGTCAAACTCCTCTCCAATAGTAATAATTTTCCCTGCAGGTTTTTCTAAAACAACTTCTATCACTATTTT
>CAZOQT010000040.1:0-10943 GCA_964582265.1 uncultured Candidatus Peribacteria bacterium | reverse complement strand
AAAATTATTGAAAAAATATTTAATATTTCTCCTCATGAATTGCCAAGAACAATGTTCTCTTGGTTAGTTAAATTTTTGCATAGGGTTGGCTTTGTGATTGGCTGGACTGTTTTAACTGCTCTTTTTGTTACAAAATTTGCAATTACGAGTCTCCCCTACTTGTTTTTAATACAGGCGGTTTTGAATATTTTGGGAATGTTTATATTTGCGCTTTTGCATGAGCATTTTTCTGCAAGAAATTTAATAATTATGTGTGCTCTTGCGGCTGGAGCCATGTTATTTGCTGCAAACTTTTTCTTTACGCATGACTTACTTTTCTTTTTCTTTTTATTGCTCACCTTTGGCGTGCTTGTGCCACAATTGACCATTTTTATTTCTAATTATGTAGAAGACTTATTTACTCCTTTAGAGTCAGAAAGAATTGTCCCGATTATTGAATCGTCAGAAACGCTAGGAGGAATATTTGCTGGTTTGTTTGCCGCAAGCTTAAGTATTTTTGTTTCGCCTTATAAGCTGCTTTATGTATGGATATTGTTTTTATTAATGATGGTTTGTGTGATTTTCTTTTTACAGCCAAAAAATTCTCACTATCAAAAGATCATCCACAATAAAGTTGCTGTTAGCAAACCGTTTTTAAAAGATAAAATTGTTCAATTCCAATCAGCAATCAAGCATTTAAGGGATGTGCCTTTTTTAAGGTCATTGTTTGTTATTTTTTTACTACAATGGATTATTGCACATTTGCTTGAGTATCAATATACGCATGTTGTTGAAAGCGGTGTGGAGGCGGAAGTTGCTCACGAGGAGGGCCTTACTCAAGGATTAGCTTCATTTCATGTCCTTTTTAACGCCTGCGCTCTATTGGTGCAATTGTTTTTGGCTAGTCGAATTTTAAATAAATTTGGAACTGTGGCGAGTTTTATGATTCACGCGCTAATGACATTTTTCAGTTCTATTTCTTTGTTTTTTGGCTTTGGTACTTTTACGGCCATCTTGGCAAAAAACAATTACGAAATTTCTGGTGTAATAAATAAAAATGCCTATGAAGCATCATACTATGCATTAAAGCATGGAACCCAAAGACAGGTGCGAGAACTTTTTGAGGCTTTCTTGTCGCCACTTGGAACTATTATTGGAACTGCCCTGCTACTTTTTATTCAGTGGTTCTTTTTAGAGCAGCATGGTTATTTTGTTATACAGATAAGCTTTTTGGCTCTTGCTTTTGTAATGGTAATTTTGACGTTTAAGCTTCAAAATCGCTATACAAAACTTGCTCAGCTTAATCTATTAGAAAATGAAAATGCAATTTCTAAATTACATGCAATTGAAATTTTGTCACAAAAGGGACACAGAAATGGTTCTGTGATTTTATCAAAATCTTTATACAAAACGAATGAAGATGTTTTGATAAAAGTAAAAATACTGGAAATGCTTGGAAAAATTGGGGATATTGAAAATATGCCTGATATTTTGCATTTCTTACATGCGAAGGATGACAGGCTAGTATTGGCTTCAATAAGGGCACTGGAGGCATTTCCTCAGCTTGATAAATATATGATGAAGCAATCTTTTGCCAGATATCGCGTGATTGATGAACTTAAAAAACTATTTGTAGAAAGTAGAAACGAACAAATCCAAACTGAAATTATTAGAAGCCTAGCACACTTTAGATATCCAGAAATTGTTTCTTTTTTATTGGATACTTTGAAATCAACAAATCCTAAGCTACAAGTCGCCGCAATTAGAGCGTGTGGCTTATTCAATGACCCGAATGCGGTATTTTTTCTTGAACCATATTTGCGTTCCGGAGACCCAGGTGTTAGGGCACAGGCGATTTCCTCACTTTGGATGCTCAAAAAAAATCGTCAGAGAATTAGAAAGTTATTCTATTATATGCTTCGTGGAAGTAATGTAGGAGAAATAATTGCAGCAATCAACATCGCTGGAGATATTAAGGAAGGTAAAAAGGAACTGATCCCCTACTTAACAGTTGCTGATCCGGAAATTAGGCTAATGGCTTCGTTTTCACTTTTGAAAATTGGTTATAAGGAGGCTGCAAAGTATCTGGCTCATTTACTTTTAAGTAAAAATTCAGTAGTCTTAGCTAAGGCTCGTGAATTAATGCGCGAACTTAAACCAGATGAAAAAGCTTTGCTAATTTCTGTGATTGAAAAAGAAATTTCACTGAGGTTGCATCACATTTTCTATAGTCACGCGCACATGGATAAATTGTTGCAATCAGCGGATTCTGGCGTATTGGTTCGCCTTAAAGAGGCATACATTTGCCTGGAAGCTTACCCTGAGGCTCAAATGATTGAAGATATTTTAGCAAGGCGCAGGCTGTCTAAGGAGGAGGATGCCCCTATGCAACAGCCGCAAATTGCCTTGGAAGCTAATATTATTTAATAAAAAAATATGGGAGACTACTCAACTCAAAATCTACAAATTGTCATAGCTAAGCCTACAGATGGCTATCAAGTTATTGAATTTTCAGGCGCGATGGATAAAGCGGGATTGACCGCAAATAAACCCGCAATTGAAAATTTAGTACAAAGTTATTCTTTGAATTATCTGATTTTTGACATGACACGGCTTGATTTTATTAACAGTGAAAGTATTGGTTTTTTGATGTCCATACATTCTCATTTAGTTAAGTCTGGTAAAAAATTAGTAGTAATTAGCGCAAAACCTAATGTAAAAGATGTTTTTCAGGTAATTGGTTTATTTGACGTAATCCCCTATTTCGATTCTTTAAAACAGTTCCAGGACAATGGGGCTAAAGTATAAAAAATATACAAATGAATTATTTTAGAAAAAGCATTCTGTGGAAGGTATTTAACTATTTTATGCTCTTTGTTATCCTGGCTGGAGCGATTGTTTATTATTTCTTTTCTAGGGATAATCAAAGCATATCTTTAGTGACTCTGGCTGGAGTATTGGCGTTCTTTTTGATTTATTTTTTACTTGTCTATTGGTATGAATTTGTAAGGCCAATGAATGTGATTTTACATGAAATAAGAGCTCTATTAACAGGTCGGGAGTATAAAAGATTTTTTAATAAAAGAATTGATGAAATTGGCGTTATTGCGCATTTTTTTAACGAAGTAACCAAAAATTTTGAAAAAATTTCCAACCAGCTTAGAGAAGGTAAGCGCATGATGAGTGAGCTTGAGATTGCCAGTCAAATTCAACGAGAAATTTTACCAGCTGAGTCACCAAGTGTAGATGGTCTTACAATTGTGGCTAAAACAAGACCTGCTGTGGAATTAGGTGGTGACAATTTTGATTTTATAAAGCACAAAGAAAACACTTATATTTATATAGGAGATGTCACTGGACATGGAGTTCCGGCAGCCCTAATTATGATGATGGTTAACACTCTTATTCATACCTTGGTTAATGTTTATGAAAATGCGTATGACATAGTGGTAAATACTAATAGTCAGCTTAAATCCAGAATTAAATCGACAATGTTCATGACGATGTTGATGTTAAAATGGAATTCCGTGACAAAAAAAATGACATATGTTGGTGCTGGGCATGAACATATTCTTATTTATCGGGCACGAACTGGAGAATGTGAGGCAAGGGTCTCTGGAGGTATTGCGCTTGGAATGATTCCTGACAACAGTAAAATAGTTAAAGAAATTGAGCTACCCTTAATGAAGGATGATGTAATTATTCTTTATAGTGATGGGGTTACTGAAGCTCGAAACATGGCTGGGGAAATGTTTGGACTAGATAGATTGAAAAAGGCGGTAGAGTTATATTCTCCACAATATGGACCAGAAGGAATCGTGTTTCACATCGCCAGAGATTTTTCTAGATTTGTTCAAGAACATATACAAGAAGATGATGTTACTTTAATGGCGATCCGTTTTACAGGAGAGCAAGAAGAATTGCAGGCTGCCGTAAAAAACTCCACAAAGTGGAGTGATATGGTTGAAGGAGATGCCGGACAAAGCACGAATATTAAAGAGCAAACAATATTGTAAATATGCTACTTTCGGATTTTGATTATTTGCTGCCGCCTGAATTGATTGCTCAAAAGCCATCTGAGCCCAGGGATTCGTGTAATTTGATGATACTTAATCGTTCCAATCTCCGGATTTTGCATGATAAATTTTTTAATATAACCAGGTTTCTAAAGAAGGGTGACGTAATCGTTTTTAATGACTCTAAGGTTATACCTGCAAGAATTTTATTTAATCATGGAAGTAAGAATATTGAGATTTTCCTGATTAAGCCAAAGGATGATTGTAGATGGTATATTTTGGGTAAGCCAGGAAAGGCCTTGAGACTGGACGCGGAATTTAATTTGTGCGAAAGTTTGAGTTTTAAAGTTGAAGAGGTTTTTGATGATGGTAGAAGGTTGGTGAAATTTTCCTTGGCGGGGAAAGCGCTAAAAGACCAATTATTCAAACTTGGTGCTCCTCCGTTTCCTCCCTATATAAAAAATCCAGTAGCTAGCTTTGATGATTATCAGACCATATATGCTAATAAGGAAGGTAGTGTGGCTGCGCCTACAGCTGGGCTTCACTTTACTGCGCGATTGCTTAAAGAGTTGACCGACGCGGGTATACAACTTGAGTTTGTGACTTTGCATGTGGGATTAGGAACATTTTTGCCAATTAAAGTAGAGAAAATTGAAGAACATAAAATGCATGAAGAGTTTTTTGAACTAGATGAGCGTACCGCTTTACGCTTAAATAAAGCAAAAAAGGAGGGTAGAAGGATTATTGCGGTTGGTACTACTTCTGTGCGTGTTTTGGAAAGTGCCTTTGATGGATATAATTTTAAACCTGGAATTGCTGAGACCGGAATTTATATTTACCCTGGGTATAACTGGAAATGTGTAAGTGGCATAGTGACAAACTTTCATTTGCCCAAGAGTTCTTTGATGTTGCTGGTTTCATCTTTTGCGGGAAAAGATTTGATTATGAATGCTTACGCGGAAGCAATTAGAAATAATTACAAGTTTTACAGTTTTGGAGACGCCATGTTGATACTTTAATTATTTATACCTTTTGGCTTGTACATTGTAAAAAGGCCTGTTTTTTGGTATAATTATATGAATATAAAAACAAACCCATATGAAAAAACAAATATCTAAACTTTTGGCTTTATATACAGTTATTTTGATGTTTTTTACTTCATCTACTGCTTTGGCGTTTAGCCAGCATGTGACGGTAAAAGCTATGAATACTGTGGCCGGATATTCTGTCACGCTTACGAGTTCACCATATTTAGGCAATCAGTCAATGGCATTTTACGTAAAAAAACCTGATGGACTTGGTACGTTTTTTTCGGCAAAAACGGATCGCAATGGAGTAGCCAAGATTGATTTACCGCAAAGTTTTACAACTAAAGCAGGTCAATATTTTGCTTCTGTGCTTGTAAATGGTAGTCAGGGACCGGAAAGCTCTTTCAGGGTTTTTCCTGGCCAAGTTTCGGCTAAAAAATCTACTGTCACCTTAAATCGCACTGTTTTGCAAAATAATGGAAATGATGCAGCCAATATATCTGTAAAGCTTGTTGATACTTTTGGCAACGCTTATCCTGGCCACAGTGTAACTATAGTTTCAAGTCGCTATCGTGACATGATAAAAAATTCAACACCAGGTGGAGTGACCGATAAGAATGGGGTCGCTAATTTTACTTTAAGTGCTAATGACAGAGGTGTTTCTACAATTACCGCAATAGATTCAACTGCTAATGTAGTCTTGGATGAACGTCCTCAGGTTGCATTTTTATCTTCCCAGCAATACTTGGCGGATATTGGTGGAGACTTTAATTTGTTCGATATTGCTTATGCGAGCGACTTTGGAGCATTAAGCCAATTTAAAATCAGTGATCTACCGGCAAATATCCAGGTAGGGCAGAATGTTAGTTTCAAGATTACGGCGCTGGATGATTTAAATCAAACAATTCAGAATTACACTGGAACAGTACATTTTTCTGCTGAGGGGGATAACAGTAATAATGTCAGTTTGCCAGAAGATTATACTTTTAAGGCAGAAGACTTAGGTTCTCATCAGTTTAGTTTGGGGCTTAGTTTTACGGCTAATGGTACTTATAAAATCCTTGTTAGCGATAAAAATGATGCGTTAATTAAAGGTAGCTATATAGTGAATGTCGGAAATATTGCTCCTGGTTCTCAACAAGGATCTATAAAGCCAATTATCACTTCTCCTGCGGCTGGCACATTTAGTCAAAATAATCTGGCTATTTCAGGAAGTGCCCCCGCTTCTTATACTGTTAAAATTTTTGATAATGGCAAAGAAATGGGTACCGTTCAGGCTGATAATTCAGGTAAATTTACTTATCAAACTATTCCATTAATAGATGGTCAGCATAATATTTACGTTGTTGCGATCGATCAGAATCAAGCAGTTAAGGGAACTTCGGACACAATACAGGTTACAATCGATACAACTGCGCCTGAGCTTGACGAGGTAAGTTTGAATCCAACAGATAATGTAAAACCTGGGCAAGCAATAAAAATTGATGTATTGAGTGAAGAAAATCTTTCTCAAGCTGCGGCAGTTTTTCAGAATGATATTATCGCGTTAAATTCCAGTATTGATAAACCTGGTCATTATATTGGCTCGGTTCAAGCACCAAACACACCTGGCGCTTATCCAATTGACGTTATTCTGGTTGACCAGCTTGGAAATCAGGGTTCATTTAAAGCAAAAGCGCAGGTTGTTGTAACTAATGGTGATGCCATAAATAGTGAAACGCAAACCCAAATCACACAGGAATCAAAACCGGTTGAAGGTTTGCCTGGCAGAGTAAGCGGGTTGATCTCATACGTTGGTGATAAAAAAGTAACTTTAACTTGGAATGCAACAACAAGCGAAAATCCGGTAATGCATTATAGAGTTTATTATGGAAATTCTGCAGCCAATTTAGAAAGTTATGCCGACACAAAAGATGCTTCTACTACCTGGTATGTTCCTAATCTTGAAAATGGAAAACAATATTACTTTGCGGTTACTGCATTTAACAATGCTGGTGAGAGCTCGATAAAAAGTGACATTGTTTCTGGAATACCATTAGCTTCTGAGGTTGGTAGTTTACCAGCCGCAACTGGCCAAATAGCAAATAATCAAGACATGCACGCTTCTGCAGCGGATTATTACAGCATGCCTGAGCAGCAAGCATATGGCCCTGAAGTGCTTTGGTTATTGGCCGGATCTGGAATTGCGCCTGCTGCAATGAAAAAGTTGCGCAAATTGCTTAAGAAATAGTAAAAATTTTCCCCGTGGATTTTTGACCGTTTCCTTGCTAAAATGCTGGTGTTTTAATTTGACCTATGCCAGTTATTTACATTGCAAACTTTTTGAATGTTTTATTTGGACTTTTAAGTTTTGCTATTTTGGTGCGCGTTTTGCTTTCTTGGAATCCAATGTATTTGCGCTCCAGAATTGGTGAGATTTTAATTGAAATTACAGATCCAATTCTTAATTTGGCAAAAAGAATATCACCAAATTTAGGAATGATTGATATATCACCAATTATTGCAGTAGTTGGTTTGGATCTTATAAGAGCTTTGATTTTTAAAATTTTAGGATTTGCCTGATGTTAACAATTTATAATACTTTATCTGCAAAGAAAGAGGTTTTTAGACCTGTAAATAAGGATCAAGTGGGAATGTATGTTTGTGGCCCCACTGTTTATGATTTAGGTCACTTGGGGCATGGTCGCAGCGCTGTGAGTTTTGATGTAATCAGAAAATACCTAATTTTTAAAGGTTACAAGGTTAAATATGTTTCTAATTACACAGATATTGATGACAAGCTGATCCAAAGAGCGGAACAAAAAAAGATTACTGTTGCTGAACTTGCTGCACAAATTATGCCGGAATACGATAAAGATTATGCTGCACTTGGTATGATGAAGCCTGATGTACAGCCCAGAGCAACTGAGTATGTGGATCAAATGATCGAAATCATTATGGAATTGGATAAAAATGGATTTGCTTATGTTCTTAATGATGGAGTTTATTTTGATGTCAGTAAATTTAAAGATTATGGAAAATTATCCAAACAAAAGCTGGACAAGTTAATTGCAGGTTCAAGGGTTGCTATTAAGGAGGGAAAAAGAAGTCAGCAGGATTTTGTACTTTGGAAATTTTCTAAACCCGGAGAGCCAACCTGGAAAAGTCCATGGGGGGATGGAAGACCGGGATGGCACATTGAATGTAGCGCTATGAGTAAGCAAAATTTAGGTGTGACATTTGATATTCATGGAGGTGGCGCAGATCTTGTTTTCCCTCATCATGAATGTGAAATCGCACAGAGTGAAGCTGCAAACAATGCATTATTTGCAAAATACTGGCTTCATAATGGGTTTATTAGAATTGATAATGAAAAGATGTCTAAGTCGCTTGGTAACTTTTTTACGCTCCGTGATATCTTTGCAAAATATGATCCTCAGGCCGTAAGATTGTTGTTTTTACAGACACATTATCGCTCTCCAATTGATTTTACGCATGAAATTTTGGAACAGGCGAAGAATACTCTAACCAGACTACATGATTTTGCTCGTAAAATCAGAAATTATAAGACGGCCGAAGAAAATAATGAGCAGGATAAGTATATAAGTGAATTATTGGATAAAACACGACAAGCCTTTGAAGAAAGAATGGATGATGATTTTGATACTTCCGGTGGAATGGCTGCCTGGTTTGAAAGTATGAAGATCTTAAATAAGCTTTTAGACGACAAGAGAGTATCTGTAGATGAGCAAAAACAAATTATTGCTTTGATGCAAAACTTAGACTTTGTTTTTGGGGTTTTTGAGCCTGCAAAAGTGGCCACGGTTGATCAAAACATTTTGGACCTAATTGAAAGGCGAAATGCAGCTCGTAAAGCAAAGGACTGGAAGACGTCTGACCAAATCCGTGATGAGCTTTTAAAAATGGGTATACAGCTTGAAGACTCGGCTGACGGAACAATCTGGAAAAAAGTTTAGCTTTTTAAAAGATCATCTGCAATTTTATATACGTCCCCTGCTCCCATTGTTATGACAACGTCATAACTTTTAATGTTTTTCTTGATGATTTTAGTAGTGTTTTTAAGCCCATTGCCATCATTTATATTTGGCTGATGTTTAGAAATTTTCTGGATGAGTTTGGCAACGTTTACTTTCTTTAAGTCCGCAGCTGAGTCACGAACTTTCAATATATTGGGAATAATTACCTCATCTACATCATTAAAGGATTCAGCAAAGCCATTTAACAATTTATATGTGCGGCTGTATTGATGAGGTTGAAAAACGCACAGAATCTTTTTGCTTGGGAATTTTTCACGAGCGGCTTTTAAAGTGGCTTTGATTTCTGTTGGGTGATGCGCGTAATCATCAATAAAAATAGTTTTGCCGATTTTACCTTTTAGCTCGTATCGTCTTGCGGCGCCATGATAACTATGCAAGCTTTTCAGGACTGGCTTAAGCTCTATTTTTAGGTGATGTGCCAGCGCAATAACTGCAGCAGCATTCATTAAATTATGTTGTCCGGGAATTTTTAAATTTAGTTCTGCCAACCTGGTATTACCAAAATAAATCTGACTATTTTGTAACCTGTAGTCTGCATTTGGGCTTTTTCCAAATGTTACAACGGTTGGTTTATTTTTTATTTTTTTTATGACCTCTTTAACATTTGCATCATCAATATTGCAAACTATTAAGCCATCCTTGGGTAATTTTTCGCAAAACTCCTGGAAGGCATTTATATAGTCCTTTAAATTTTTATAGTAATCCAGGTGATCCGGCTCGATATTAGTAATGACAATAATTTTAGGACAATAATTTAAAAAACCGCGGCGATATTCACAGCTTTCTAATACAAAGTAATCCCCTTTTCCAAGGCGTTCGTTTTTTTGCTTAAATTCTTTTAGGCTGGCGCCAACAATAACTGTGGGGTCCTGCTTTGCCGCGATTAAACCTAAGGCTAGCATGGATGTGGTTGTTGTTTTTCCGTGTGTTCCACAGACGCTAATGGTAGTGTAATTTTGAGTGAGCAAACCAACTGCCTGAGGGTATGTTAAGCATTTTAATTTTCTTTTCTTGGCTTCTTTAAGCTCTGGGTTGTTATCATCAACTGCTGGAGAATAAATTACCAGCTCTGCATTTTTAGGAAGATTGCCAGCTTTGTGACCAAGAGCAACCTTAATATTTTCTTTTTTTAATGCTAAAAAAGTGTTATTTGCGTTTTGGTCGGAGCCTGTTATTTTTTTTCCTTTTTTGTGTAACAAACGAGCAAGGCCGCTCATGCCGCTTCCGGCAATCCCGATAAAATGAATGTTGGTTGCTACTAATAGTTTATTGTCCATGAGATTTTTATTGATGCGATTTGCGATCTTAAGGCCTTTATAGTATATTTTTTTTGTTCTTTTTTTCAACTATGGCTTTTCGCCTTAATCATACCTCAAAATTCACAAAAGTCGTCATAATTGCGGAATTTTTGGTTGTGTCATACTTGCTTTATACGTTGACAGTTTCTGTGTACAAGAGCTATCAGATCGATCAGCATATTGCCAATTTCATGAAGGAAAACGAGAAAATAGCTCTAGATAACAAACAAAAGGAGCTTGATTATGGCTATTACAGTTCAAGTGCATATGTAGAAAAGATCGCTAAACAAAATCTGGGATTGGTGAATCCGGGCGAACAGGTAATTATTATACCGTCTTCTGATTTCCCAAAAAATTTAGGAGATGACGAAATTAGTGATAGCAATAGGGAAAATTTATCGATCAGACCTCTTGGAAATCCACAAAAGTGGTGGAAGTTTTTCTTTGACATTCGAAGCTAGAGCACGTAGACTAGGGCGGAATCAAATTCCAGGTCTAAATAAGAAGTTAGTAGGCATAAAACTTTTGACGCGGGGTAGAGCAGTGGCAGCTCGTCGGGCTCATAACCCGGAGGTCGGTGGTTCG
>CAZOQT010000039.1:4028-11298 GCA_964582265.1 uncultured Candidatus Peribacteria bacterium | reverse complement strand
AGTTTTTTGACGCCGTATCTTATGTTGCTAAAGCGCACGGTGGCTACGCCTCCTGTTACGGTCATAATTACACCTTCGCCAAATGCGCTATGGTAGACCTTATCTCCGCTGGAAAAATTCTCTGGATTTGCGGCATCGTACTGATCATCCGGAATAAATCTTGGGCCATTATCGATATTGGAATTTGCAAAACCTGGTGTAAGATCTTCGCTTGGAATAGGCGTTCCGCTGATTTCTTCTCTACGCAAGATGCGACGCTGTTGTTCACTTTGTTCCAATAATTCATGAGGAATATCAGCCAAAAACTGTGATGGCGCATTAGATTGAGACTGACCATATAGCATGCGGTTTTTGGCATTCAACATGTATAATTTATCTTTAGCGCGCGTAATTGCCACATACATTAAACGGCGTTCTTCTTCTAGTTCATCACGTTCCAGTAAAGTCCTGGAATGTGGAAAAATGCCTTCTTCCAGCCCAACAAGGAAAACATTTGGAAATTCCAAACCTTTGGCAGAATGGATAGTCATGAAAGTAACCGCATTGTCCTGTTCATTTAAATTGTCGACATCTGCAATCAAGGCAACCTCTTCCAGAAAGATATTTAATGAACTTCCGGGCTCTAATTTGTCATATTTACCGGCAACTCCAATAAGTTCATAAATATTTTCCAATCTGGCGTCGCCTTCTGCGGTGTTATCATCAACCATCTGTTTGTAACCAGTATATTCAAGCACGTGTTTTATTACACCAGATGCCGGGAATTCCTTATTAACCGCTTGCAAATCGCGAACAAGTTTTACAAATTTTTGTAGCGCTTCCAGCTTTGATTCCTGTAGATCCAAAGCGTATATTTCTTCACATCCGCTGCCTTTTTCCGCATAAATCCGCGCAATCTCGGCCATTGCCTGGAACAGAGAAAGGTTTTTTTCCAGCGCGAAATTTCTTAACCCCTCCATGGTTTTTGTGCCGATTTTACGGGCAGGAGTATTTATAATTCTAAGTAAACTTACGGAATCATTTGGGTTTTGAACGACCCTTAAATAAGCCAAAATATCCTTAATTTCTTTGCGTTCATAAAATTTTATACCGCCCACAATTTTGTAAGGAATTGCGTATCTTAAAAACACTTCTTCCAAAACACGGGACTGCGCATTTGTTCTGTACAAAACCACAAAATCACGATAATCAGGATTTTCGTAGGCGCGAAGGCGATCCATAATTTCTTTGGTAATAAATTCACCTTCCTGGCGCTCGTTGTCCAGTGAAATAAGTTTTATTTTTTCGCCGCCTTCGCGCTCTGTCCATAATTTTTTATCTTTGCGCTTGGCATTTTTTACAATGATCTCGTGCGCCGCATCCAAAATAATCTGCGTAGAACGGTAATTTTGTTCCAGCATTATAACTTTGGCGTCTGGATAATCTTTCTCGAAATTTAAAATATTGCCTATATTGGCTCCTCTAAAGCTGTAAATGCTTTGATCAGAATCACCAATTACACACAAATTACGATATTTTTGAGCAAGCAAATTTGTTAAAACGTATTGTGCCTGATTAGTATCCTGATACTCATCCACAGAAATAAACTGGAATTTTTCCTGATAAAAATTCAAAACTTTTGGTTCCGTTTGAAAAAGCTGAACAGTTTTCATGATGATGTCATCAAAATCCAGCGCGTTATTTTTATGCAGGGCACGTTGATATTTTTCGTATACCTCCGCGACTTTTTCCGTAAAGTAATTATTGGCGTATTGATGATACTGCGTAGGGCCAATTAGCTCATTTTTGGCACCAGAAATGTAATTCAAAACTGCGCGCGGATTAGTTTGTTTTTCGTCCATGTGTAGTTCCTGCATGATCTGTTTAACCAAAATTTGTTGATCGGCGGTATCGTAAATTACAAATTGATTTTCATAATCCAAAAGATGAATATTTTTTCTTAAAATGCGGACACAGGTAGCGTGAAAAGTGCCAACAGAAGGCAAGGCTTCATTTTCTAATCCACGTTGCCCATAGCCTGATTGATTAAATGTATTTTCATCAAACTGCAGCGGATTTTGAGTTTTAAGCAAATCCACAATGCGCTGCTTCATTTCGCTTGCAGCTTTATTGGTAAAAGTCACTGCTAAAATATTCCAAGGATTAATGCGCTCTTCTTGGATCATGTAAGCAATTCTATGTGTTAAAGCACGAGTTTTACCTGATCCAGCGCCGGCAATTACCAAAATTGGGCCGTGGGTGGCCTTTACTGCTTCTTGCTGTTTGGAATTTAGTTTAGTTAAAAGGTCAGACATCAAATTTACGACAAACTCTAAAAAAAGCGTTTATAGCGCTTGGTAATATTAACATTTACCGGGCAGCGAAGAAATAGAATATAAACAAGGAACTAAGCCCTGATTTCTACTTTAGTGCCAATATCAGCAAAGTCATAAACAACCTTGGCATCGCCAGGAAGTAGACGTACACAACCATGACTTACTGGTGTTCCAATGTGATTTAAAGCTTCTCGCCAAAAGACACCTTTGTCAGTGGCAAGACTTGGCAAAGCATGAAAACCATACCCACCAGCTTTAAACATCATGAATTGTGGCATGATGTAATGTGGAGCTTTTCCTCCTATGCGCACATCCTGCTTAAGAAGAATTTTAAATGATCCTTTAGGCGTTGGAGTTTTATAACTTCCAGTACTAACTCTGAATGTGTTTATGGCAGTACCGCCTATTTTAAGCCACATTCTTTGTTCTTTTAAACTGACTTCAACTTTCTTGGAAGAAAAATCCAGCTTGGTAAGGTTTGTACTAATGTCTATAAACGGTAAAATCTGTTCTTGTTCTTGCGTAAATTCAAAATCACCAACACGCAAATCTAAAGCTACTTCCGCTTCTTCGTTTTCTATCCAGGTTAATCCTTCTGCAACTGGGCTAAAAAATTCGCGATAATAACCAGCTTCCAATGGCGCCTTGGACCAAAATATAAACTTGGCTACCCCACCCGGATTTACGCGACTTGTATCCATTTTAATGCGATTGCTGTTTATCCAATTACTATCTCCAAAACTGGCATCAGCAAATTGACTCAAACGGTCTTTTTCATGGCTTGTACCCAAATAAACTGGATTTTGTGGATTACAATTACTGGCGTCTGAAAACCAAGGTACATTGCCAATATTTTCTATGTAAATTTCGGTTTTGAATGCTTCTCCCGGGGCAACTGTCGGAGTTTTTTGAATGCTAACCAGTTTACCAACATACTCAACTTTTTCTGGCTTATTATATTCGCAACTGCCTGCAGCAACATTTGGCAAATTTTGTGCTGCACCTGTTGTTGCTTGAATGGCACCGGCACTGTTAAGCTGCGCGTCTCCTGCTTCTGTAGCAGCGGTATGCATTTCTTGGCTTTGAGTCTGATCTGTATTATTAATTTCTGAACTAACTGTAATTGCAGGATTGTTTATAAAAGCCTGCAATACAATCGGACTGGATTTAATTTCGTTAGCTTTTGACTGCAATTCAAGCCAATTACCAAACTTAAACATTAACCCAGGAGCAGCGAAAGCCAATCCTAATCCAATAAATAACAAGATTTTTTTGTCGATTTTTTGCATGCCGGAGGAAAATATTTGAATCATAAAATTATAACATATGGTAAATATATGTCAATGTTTTTGATTGTGTTTTCCGCTGATATTAAAAAACTTGTCTAGTTTGTCTAGTACTTAAGTAAACCGATTTTTCCTTTTTGGATTACAAAAAAGTTAATCAATCAGCTTTTGCAGCTCCTTTTTGAAGGTTTCCAAATCTTTAAATTGTCTATAGACAGATGCAAAGCGAATATAGGCAACTTCATCGAGCTTTTTTAATTTTTCCATCAGCGCCTCACCCAACATTTTGCTAGGAATTTCCTTTCCATGATTAGCCAATTCTTCTTCTAACTCATTTAATAATTTTTCAACGCGCTCCTGTGTAACCGGACGCTTTTCACAAGCTTTCCAAATACCGCGAGCAAGTTTTGCGCGATCATAACTTTCACGGGAATTATCCCTTTTAATAACTAAAAAATTCGCCGTTTCCACTCTTTCAAAAGTGGTAAAACGATATTGACACTTAACACATTCACGACGTCTACGAATTTCTTTTTTTTCATGCGTGTCTCGTGAATCTAATACTCGAGTATCGTCTTTTTTACATTTTGGACAAACCATTTTAATTAGTAATTAGTAATTAGAACTTAAGGCTTATTGATTGTGATGATTAAATGTTGTTCTTCGGCATAATGATCTGTCATGCCGGCTAGATAATCTTTTACCACAACCTCCAGCCTTTCGGAAGCATTAACTTGTTCGCAAAAGGGATACGGCAGTTTTTCTGGATTTTTTATATAGTAACTAAACAATTTTTTAAGTATCTCTTTACCGTTTTCTATGGCCTTAGCTACTTTTGGATTAAGGTAATAATTTTTCATTAAAAAAGCGCGAAGATCTGCCAATTGTCCCTGCATCTCTTTGCTAAATCCAACCAGTTTACCTTTAAATGCTCTTACATCTTGCACACTTTCGATTTTGTACTTCTGTAAATTTTGATGAGTCGTGCGATATAAATCCTGGATGATTTTTCTAATTAAATGTCCATGATCCTGTCCAAGTTGAAATTTTTGAATTTGTTCCAAGCTAATAAGCCCAGAACGAAGTCCATCATCAATATCATGATTGGTATAGGCAATTTCATCCGCAAGATCTACAACTTGAGCTTCCAAATGCGGCGACGTATGGAATACCAGGTATTTTTGATATAACTCGGGACTATGCTTTAACAGGCCATCCAAAACCTCTTTAGTAAGGTTTAAACCTGGAAAGTTGGGGCTAGTTTTTTCTAGTTTCTCCACAATTCTGCGACTCTGTTCGTTATGCTCAAAATGAAGCCCATAAGGCCTTAAGACCTCATCCAGGGCAGCCTCGCCACCATGTCCAAAAGGGGGATGCCCCAAATCATGAGCCAGGGCCAAACACTCACTTAAATCTTCATTTAAGCCCAAAGTCCGGCTAACATCGCGCGCAATTTGCGAAACTTCCATGGAATGAGTCATCCGATCACGATAATGATCCCCAAAATAAGCAACAAAAACCTGCGTTTTGGCCTGCAAACGTCTGAAAGCTTTGCTATGTATAATCCGATCACGATCACGCTGAAAGGGCAGCCTAAATTCGTCCTCCGATTCGGAGTAAACTCGCCCAGCACATTCCGCGCTCTTCATGGCGTAAGGAGCTAGTGTTTGGGCTTCATCTGTTAATAATTCTTTTTGGGTCTTAAGCATGTTACTTCTATGATTACAAAAAAAGAGCCTCTTTTACAAGAAGCTCTTTAGTAATTTTATATTTTCATTCTCTTTCCGGTTCTGCCTGAGGTGCCAAATTCAAATTTAAGTCTTGTCTTAATTGAAAAAGTGAAGTACTGGTTTGCGTTTCTGGAAGCCGAATTTCTATCCTTTCTGGTTCCAAAGGTGTTTTTTCTGGCTCCAAAGGTATAGTGGGCTGGACGAGGGGAACAACTTTGTCATCATCCCGTTCTTCACCACGTTCATCTTCGACCTCAACTTTTACCTTATTTATAAGTCCGTTAATAACTTCATATGAATGCTTGTCTTCTTTACCTTTTTCGGCAAGTTTTTTTAAAACTTCCTGATGCGCTTTTAAAGACTTCTTTAAGTTGTCGCTAACCTCTTTAGCACCTGCTGTATCTTTTTCTTCATGTTCCTTTTTAACCAGATCCTTGGTCTTTTTTATTTTGGCCTCAAAATTGGCTTCAAGTTCATTTTTCGTATCCACATTAAGCTTGCCCTGCTCCGCCAATTTTTCCGCCTCCTCAAGACGATTTTCTGCATGCGTAAGAGCCACCTGAGCTTTTCCCTTAGTTGAAAACTGTACCATTTCCTGAATTTTTTCATTAAATTTTAATTTAACCGGATAAAGCATATCGCCTGGCATGCTTCCTTGAGCAGCCAAACTGGTACTAACTCCACCAACAATTAAAATGCTAAGTACCGCACCTAATGGTTTAACAAACAAATTTTGAAAAGTACTCCTGATAGAAGCATAAAAATTGCTTCGCTCAGGACGTGTGTTGTGTAATTTTACAGGATTTTTTATCATGAAGTTTAAAAGATGTTGCTTGCCAAGATCTTTTTCTTCTTTGGTAAGCTTAATATCTGCAAACTTCTTGAATCCTGAATTTTTATAATTGTTCGTTTTCATAGGGGAATGTTATGCTTTTAATAGTTGACGAAGTTGTTTAATTGCTCGATTTAGTCTTACTGATACCAGATTTTCTGACTCACCCACAATGTCGGCAATTTCTTTTGGCGAGAGTTGATCCACATATCTCATCACGAAGATTTCACGATATTTGGGATTCATTTTAGGTAGACAAGCCATAACTTTTTCCACCTCCATTTGCATTTCAATCTCCTCCTCCTGGTCTAATTTATCTTCCGGCTCAAAGCCTTCTTCTTTTAATTCGTCCAGAGAAACGGATTTCTTTTTACGGACTTCATCGATAACAATATTGTTGGCCATTTTGTAGAGAAGCGCCCTGATATTATCGATTTTTTTACCCTCCCTAAGGTAAAGCCAGGCTTTTATCATTACTTCCTGCATCAGTTCTTTGGCCCTTTCGCGATCGTTTATTCTGAAGTAACAATGTCTAAAAATGGCATCAGCATAAAGATCGTAGGCCTGCAAAAACTCTTTTTCAATTTCCTGTGGATTTAGGTTTTGCATAACTATGACGGGTTAATTTAGGTTTTCTTACAGTAAGTATACGGCAATATTGTTATCTTAATAAACTTTGTTATAATCCTGCTAGATTTTTGCCTATACATGTCGATTTTAACCTTTAATTGCGTTCAATGCCAGAAGGCGTCTGCTTATGATGATGAAGATTTGGCGCTCTTTAAAAAATTCGGCTTTGAACCACAAAAATTATGTTTTGAATGTGATCAAAAGCAAAAGCTTTGTTTTAGAAATGAAAGATCTTTGTACACCAGAAAATGTGATGCTACAGGCGAAAATATTATTTCTATTTATTCGCCGGATAAGCCGTTTAAGGTTTATAAAAGTGATTATTGGTATAGCGATAAGTGGGATGCTTTAGATTATGGTCAAGATTTTGACTTTAATAGGTCGTTTTTTGAACAGTTTAAGGAACTGCAATTACAGGTACCAAGACTGGCGTTGACGAATATTAACGCTTTTAATAGCGATTACTGCAATCAGAGC
>CAZOQT010000039.1:3245-4018 GCA_964582265.1 uncultured Candidatus Peribacteria bacterium | reverse complement strand
AAAATTGTTATTTAATTTTTGGTGGTGATTTCAATCAAAACTGTTTGTTCGGCACTTTATGCATGAAAAATGTAGAGTCGCTTGATCTGGATTATAGTAATGTAAATGAGCTTTGCTATATGATTGGCGATACCATCAATTCTTATGGTTGTCGTTATGCTTTTGATTCCAAAAACTGCAATAATTGCTATTTTATTAGTGACTGTACTTCCTGCAGCGAATGCATTTTATGCACCAATCTGACTAATCAGTCTTATTGCATTAATAATCAAAAATATTCCAAGGAAGAATATTTCAAGAAAAAACAGGAATTAATAAATGGTTCTTATGCCCAACAGCAAAAGAACTTTGAGGATTTTCTAAACCTTCTAAAAAAGCGAAAAGTTAAGTATTCTCATACCATTTCCTGTCAGGATTGCAGTGGCGATTACCTCAAAAATAGCAAAAATTGTCAGCATTGCTTTGATGTAAGTGATAGTCAGGACCTAAAAGACGCGATTTTTGCCAGTAAATCTAAAGATTGTTTTCAGGCTTGTTTGATGGGGGATGATTCTGAGCTTATTTATCAATGCGTTTGTACGATCAAGGCTTATAATATTAAATATTCTTATTTTGTTTCTGAGTCATCCAATATTGAATATTGTGATTTTGTTTTTAATTCCCAAAATCTGTTTGGGTGTGTAGGTTTAAAGAATCATAAATATTGCATATTGAATAAAAAATACTCCAAAGAAGATTATGAAAATTTGCGATTAAAAATCATCGAACACATG
>CAZOQT010000039.1:0-3235 GCA_964582265.1 uncultured Candidatus Peribacteria bacterium | reverse complement strand
ACGGGTACACGGTGCGCGAACGGCCGGCGCAATGCGGCACCGGCCCGCTGACGTCCTCGGTCGCCGCGGCGTTCGCGTTCGGCCGCCACGGCGGGGTCTTCGACTGGGCGAGTGCACGGCACGAGCGCGCAGCAAGCGAAGAATCTGGCTTCGCCAGTTCTGAGTGAAGCGAGCTCCTATGAACAGGAATGGGGGAAGTTTTTGCCAAAAGATTTAGCCTGTTTTGGTTACAACGAAACAACGTCTCAACAATATTATCCTCTAAAAAAAGAGCAAGCTTTAAAGGAGGGCTTTCAGTGGAAGGATGAAGATGAAAAAATTTCTCAACCTCAAAGGTTGAAGGTTCCGGATCACGTTAAAGATTTTACAGACGGTATGTTGAATGAAATTTTGAGTTGTGAAGATTGTCATAAAAATTTCAAAATTGTGGCGCAGGAATTAAAATTTTATCGCAAAATGGATATTCCTAGTCCAAGGATTTGCTCAGAATGCAGGCATAAAAAAAGGATGCAAATCCGCAATCCGCGACAACTTTTTGAAAGGATTTGCAGCAACTGTTCCAAAAAACTGCAGTCAACGTATGCACCGGATCGCCCTGAAACTGTTTTGTGTGAGGAGTGCTATTTAAAGGAAGTTTATTAAAATTTGAGACATTTTTTTGCAACATACAAACGGCATATTTTGCCTTTCTCTTCAAAAAAGGTATAATTAAGAATCAACATTTTGAAAAAAGCCCTACGTACTTAAATCGCGGGGACGTTTTGTATTTCTTAATTTATTATTATGGGAAGATTTTTTTGAAAAGAGCTCATTTTGGGATCAGCACTTTTTATTGGTAGTGAAGGTTGCACAAGTCTATCTCATTTACCAAGAATTGACACTTCAATTAAAGCAGAAACGGCTGGGTTTATTTCACAAGAACCATCACCAGAAAAATTGGCACAATTAGCACATGATAAAAGGCTGGAAGTTCATCAAGCATTGATGAGTACCTTACGAGATAATCAATTATTTTTGCCGGAAGATGTAAGTGAAAAAATTGATGATGAATGCAGTAAACCGATTCATACCTGTAATAAATTAGCTGAAATAATGGAAAATCGGGCTAAATTGGATTTTTTTAACTATGAAGACGATTGTTTTACACTTGATGCCACCAGATTTAGAACCAAATGTCCTGACCAGTTATTAAGGGAAAATCAGAAACTTTTTTCTGAAGTGATGGGGCTTTACACTGTTTGTGATGAAAAGATGCACAAATGTGTTGAAGCAAAAACGCATGTTTATAGGCATGGACAAGATCCAAAAATTGATTTTAATAGATTTAAACCAAAGGAAAAAATCCACATTGATGGATAATTTTGTGGGTTCAAAAGGGCGAGCTAAAGGCAATTCTAAACCCTATCCCGATCTACCGAAATCGTCTACTGCGAAAATTGTTATATAGAGGCGATATATTAGAATGTCACTTCGAAAACTTTTCCGCTTTTGAATTGTTCCAGAGCAAAAGCCAGGAATCCAAGTACCCTTTGGCAATTCCGGCATTACGAATTTGAATCACAATCGGCTGTGGATGATACATTTCAATGGCGACCAGCTCTTTGGTAATTCTGGTGTAGGTTGGCGAAGAAAGGCCTTTGGGAAGCGTTCTAAGCTCAGTTCTGTCTTCGGCTACGAATTTCTTTTTGAATTCTTTTGAAAAAGAATCCGGGGCGAGCAGCTTTTTCCATACTCTTGTCTTCTTCAATAATTCAACATAGTTTGGATACCACTCCCCAACCGCATTATAAAAATCCGTATCTTTGGCCCCTCCAATGATGCGCATTGTCTTATCCGACTGTTTTGCGGCCGATTCAATCACATCCTGCAGATTTTGCACAAACCCTTCGTGCCCAACCAAGGTTTGGATGTCGACAAGATCATTGTGTTTAATCTGCATTTTTTTAAGCTCCGGGATCAACTGAAGAGCCAGCTGATGTTGACGCTCTGTTTTTACACTTAATGCTTTTGGATCTGCCGGCTGGAAAAGCTGTATATTTTTTTTATGAACAACCGATGCAAGGCCTTCGTGGATAAGTTTTTCAAGGGCATTATAAACGATCATACGATGCAGCCGCGTTTCTTTAACAATCGGCCCGGCCTGAGTAAGTCCATGCTTTAAAAGCGAGGTATAAACCGCAATTTCGTTGCGATTTAGTCCTAATTGCAAAAGTGAATTCTTAATGTCCATAAGCCAATTTTACACCAATCTTCAAGAATTGTCATCAAATTTACTTGACAATATATACACTTGTGCTTTATTATGCTGTCGTAAATATTTGATGACACTTAATAAACTTATATGCCAATCAAAAAATCAACCGCGTCGGGTAAAGATTTCGACCTTAAAGTTCAAGAAGTTGAGTTTTGCAAACGCCTTGGCGTGCCGGAACCCACTACTACGCCGGATGAAAGACTCCAAACCTTGATGGCTTTCCGCAATGAGTGGAAGCTCTATAAAAGAAAATGTGATGCCACCGGTAAGGAAATTTTAAGTGCGTATAGCTCGAACAGTCCGTATAAAATTTACAGCAACTCAATCTGGTGGGGAGACACCTGGGAAGCGCTTGATTATGGCAGAGACTTTGATTTTAATCGTCCTTTCTTTGAACAGTTTGCCGAGCTGCAAAAGGCAGTTCCGCGCGAAGGCACTTCCGTATTTAATAGTGAAAATTGTGATTATAACGGGCACATCCGCACTTCTAAAAATTGCTATCTAAACTCACTTGTAGCAGGTTGCGAAGACATGATGTACTCTTATTGGATGGTAAATGACAAGGACGTTTTGGACTCTATGTACACCCACAACAGCACGCTTTGTTATAACTGCAGCGATAGTGAAAATTGTTATGGCTGTGTAACACTGCAGGAGTCCGCAAACAGCAATGATTGTTATTTTTCCTATCAACTTCGTGGCTGCAACAATTGTTTTTTCTGCTCAAATTTAATCAATAAAAGCTATTACATCTTCAATAAACCTTGCAGCAAAGAGGAGTTTGAGACCTTCAAGAAAAAGTATCTTAATGGTTCATGGAAAAGTTACCAGGAGGCCTATCAGATATTTTTGGACATTCGCAAAAAAACAGTTCGCAGAAATCTTAAGCTGATTAACAGCGAAAATTGCAGTGGAGAATACCTGTATGACTCAAAAAACTGCATTGATTGTTTTGATGGCCATAATGGCGAAGACTGCTGC
>CAZOQT010000038.1:0-11311 GCA_964582265.1 uncultured Candidatus Peribacteria bacterium | reverse complement strand
TGGATCAACGCCAAGTCTTAGATGAACTTCCAAACTTGCATCAAATTTGGTTGTAGCAGTCTTCTTTAAAAGACCAACAGCTTCAGTAAGATCATAAGCTGCGTTTGTATCTACTAGCTCTAAAGCTTTTCGATACTTTTTACCATGTTTAGCCATAGTGAATGTATGTTGCGTGGTGATAACGGCTTTCGAGGCCTCCCACTATTGAATATATAAGTTTAATTTTCTTCTTTGCGCTTGTTTTCTTTTTGAATGATACTCCAATGAAAAAGCCATAGCGGAATACCAATCATAAGTTGCGCGATTGAGATTGAAAATTCGCGACCAATATTGTTTTTACGTTGTTGTTCTTGTTGTTCTTTTTGAACTTGCTTACATTTTTCCACTTCTTCTTTTGTTGGAGTAATCATTTTCTTGCTGTCAGTCGGATCAGCATATTGGGCCTCACAGCCATAGCCTTTATTTGCTGGATATGGTTCTGTATAGTAAAACTCATTAACCTGGAAAACATAGTTTTTAAGCACATTATCTATCAAGCCTACTGCTCCTATTACACCAGTAATCAAGGCAATTATAGCAACCAAATATAAATATACATTACGTAGGAATAACTTACCTTTTTCAGCAGTCGTTTCCATAGTTAATTGATTAAAATTTATAATTGATTAATCTTCGACTGTTACACCCATGCTTCTTGCTGTTCCAGCAATAACCTTCATTGCTGCTTCAACATCCATTGCATTAAGATCAGGCATTTTCTTTTCAGCAATTTCTCTAACCTGAGCCTTTGTCAGCTTGCCAATCTTGTTTTTATTTGGCTCACCTGAACCTTTTGGCAGGTTTAAAGCCTTCAAAATAAGAATTGAAGCCGGTGGAGTCTTCATGATGAAGGTGAAAGAACGATCATCAAAGATCGAAATTTCCACTGGAATAATAGTGTCTCCAGCTTTTGCTGTAGCAGCATTGAACTGCTGACAGAAAGCCTGAATGTTAACACCATGTTGACCGAGTGCAGGACCGATTGGAGGTGCTGGGTTGGCTTTTCCCGCAGCAATCTGCAGTTTAACCATTGTTAATAGCTTCTTAGCCATAATGATTTTTTAAGGTAATAATTGAATTAGCTTGGAAACAAAAGGATGGTAATCCTTCACGTAAGTCAGAGCATACACATATTGCCCCTTTTTGACAACTAAAAATGCACGTGATGAATTATCTAAATAATTAATATAAAACGAACCATTTCCAAAGCTGTTTGTTTCGTTAACAAGTGCGCCAGCCTGGGAACTTGCTTTTTGCTTTATTAAGGCATAAATCTCCTTAGAAACATTATCACTTTGAGTCCTGATTTCGTAAAAAGTACCCACTTTAATTGTATTGTTTTTCAATAAGTTCTGGGCAAGGACTTGCGATGAAAGTGCACCCTGCAAATCGATCGAATCAAAAAGCCAGCCATCAAACAGTGTTCTTTGCAGTGTGGCTTGCGAAAAACCAGATTTTGTAACTAGCTCAAAAGTGATTTTTGGGGACTCCTCACTTTTTTCAATATTTGCCTGAGTCACATATTGGTCTGATTCCTGGGTCTCTTCGGATTTTTTTTCGATCATTTCATCAGTGTTTTTTTCAACTTCCAAAACTTCCGCCTTTAAATTCTTAGGAGTTGGGGTTTTTAGATACTCATCAACCAGGAGTTCAGATCCAATAACCACCAATACTCCAGCCAAAAAAAGCGTGAATAAGTTGGATTTGCTCATGATTATTTTTTCTTGACCTGTGTGAAATCAAGTTCAACAGGCGTTTCACGTCCAAAAATACTAATAAGAACCTTGATTTTACCTTTTTCTTCATCAACTTTGTTGACAACACCGTCATAGTTGACAAAAGGTCCATCCAAAATCATAACGTGGTCGCCAACCGCAAAATCAATCTTGAATCTTGGTTCGCTTTCACCCATATGTCTCTTGATTAGCTTAAATTCTTCTTCAGAAACAGGAACTGGAGTAGTACCAGAGCCAACGAAACCGGTTACATTAGGAGTATTGCGCACTACGTACCAGGAATCATCAGTTACGGTCATATCTACAAGCACATAACCCGGGAAAATACGCTTCTTCTCTGTTTTTGGCTCGCCCTTTTTGATAACGATTTGAGTTTCCTTAGGCACAACAACATCAAAAATCAAATCCTGCATATTCAAGGATTCTATACGTTGAAGCAGCGCTTCACGAACGGCATCTTCATATCCAGAATAGGTGTGAACCACATACCAGTGGCGACCTGTACCTTTGGCTTGCTTTGCCATAATTAAAGAAAAAATTAAGGATTAGTTTTTTGCAGGAGTTGTTTCTACCTTGATTGAGTCAGGATTTAAATTTACTACCGGAGCTTCTGAACTTAGTGGAGTAGTTTGAGTTTCCACAGCTTTAGGTGGAACAACCTTAGCCGCATAATTCACGATTGACAAATAACCACGATTGAAAGCCAAATCTAATGCACCCATAATAACAGCCGCAACCATACAAAACCCTAAAACAATTAACGTCAATCTTATTGATTGATTTCTGGTAGGCCAGGTTACTTTTTTAAGCTCCTGATAGCTATCTTGAAAATAGTTTTTTACGGCTTCAATAAAGCGTTTCATTATTATAAGCGAAAAGAAATTAAAGGGCAGGTTTAGAACTTTTTTATTTGCTTTCATCTTTAAAAAGCTCGGCCCGAACCCATTTGCAAGTATACAAACATTAGCCCCTATTTTCAAGCGGATTTTTTGAGGCGCAGAATTCCTCAAAAAAATACTATTCTCACTTTTAAATTAAGCCAAAATCTGGTATAATAAATAGATTTTTATAAGAAGTATGTTTAAAGCACTCAAACAATTCGTACTTTATGGCCTGTTAACCACGGCGATTTTAAGCATTTTGCACCCAATTGCAGCAGTCAATATTGCGCATGCGGAAGACGCAAAAAGCACCCAGCAGGTACAGACTTTGCCACTGCCAGGGGCAGAAGCTTTTGGTAATTTGCCCGCTCCCGCAAAAGGCACAGCTTCTCAACAAGTTTATAGTTTTGCTTTTAGCATAATTCAAAATGTTCGCTATCTTCTGGGGACGGTTGCGGTTGCCTTGATTGTTTTTGCTGGCATCAGAATGGTTTTGGGGCAGGGCAACGAAGAGGTTTACACCAAGCAGAGAATGAATATTATTTACGGAGTAATTGGGCTTGCTCTTGTAGGATTTGCAGGAGATATTGCCAGGATTTTTTCTGTATATTGCGAAGGTGGAAAGGATTTTGCAGGCCAAGCCTGTACAAGTGGCGGCTTTTTAAAAGATCCCAATGCAATCATTCGTTCGGTCACACTTTTTGACCAAAGAACCCAGTTTATTGTGACTTTCATTAAGTATCTCATTGGCTCTATAGCGATTATCATGATCGTCCGTAACGGACTTCGCATGATTGCCATGGGCAGCCAGGAAGACAAAATTGCTTTGGATAAAAAGAATCTCTTTTACAGTGCTTTGGGGCTTATTTTAATTATTATTTCCGACCCAATCATCAACAATGTTTTCTACAAGCTAGATAAAACCCGTTATCCAAGCGTTGGTGGTGCAACTCCAGCCATTAATGCAGCACAGGGGATTAAAGAATTGGCTGGTTTTACCAATATCATCGTAAGCGTAGTGAGTCCGATTGCCGTTCTAGTTTTAGTAGCGGGTGGAATTATGTATATTTCATCAGCAGGAAACGAAGAAACACAAGGGAAAGCCAAGAAGATGATTGTTACAGCTTTAGCCGGAATAATCATCATGTATGGTGCTTTTGGCATTGTCAGCACGATTATTGCCGGGAATTTTGACTCTGGCGGCAATGGCCAGGTTACACAATCAACTGGTTCAGGTGTGCCGCAATAACAATTCATTTATCAAAAAAAACAAAAAAATACACACAATGAAAAAATTCTCTCCAAAAATTAGCAAAATAGTTAAAGAAATCGTAATTCCACTTTGCGGATTTTTGCTTTTAGCGAGCGTAGTTTTGACTTTTGCTAATCCTGTTATGGCGCAAACTTCTAAATCACCTGGTTCTGTTTTAAGTGAACTTGAAAAACAGGTGAATTTGCCTAGTTATAATACCAATGCGCACGCCAATGCATCCATTGAATCAGGTGCCAGCAATATTACCAGCGCCATTTTGTATGCAGTTGATTACGCCAAATACATCATGGGCACACTTGCTGTATTCATGATCATACTTTCCGGTATCAGAATGATTACCTCCGCGCGTCAGGTTGATCAGGTAGCAGAAAAACAAAAAGAAAATTTAAAATACATTATTTTTGGTTTAGTTGTGATGATGTTGGCCGATGTAATGGTTAAACAAGCCTTCTTTGGTGAACAAGGCGAAATTTTCCGCAGCCAGGCTGAACTTATTGAAGCTGCCAAAAAGGGGACGAATAATGTTAAGGGTTTATATAACATGATTGAGTATTTTGCGGCATCATTGGCCGTTTTAATGATTGTGATTGGTGGCTTTAGACTGGTTACAAGCGCTGGCAATGAAGAAGTAGAAGGAAAGGTAAAAAAGCAGATTACCTGGGCTGTAGTGGGCCTAGTTGTAATGGGGCTATCTGAATTTGTAGTTAAAGACATAATTTTCCCAAGTCAGGGTACAAAGTTGCCAAACATTGTTGTTGCCAAGCAGCTCATTGTAAAAATAACAAACTTTGTGTCCGGTTTTGCCGCAACGGTTTCTGTAGTTATGTATATTTATGCGGGATATTTGTATGTCATTGCCTTTGGCCAAGAAGACAATACCGGCAAAGCCAAAAAAGTAATTTTAGGAGCGACTGTTGGCTTATTGCTGGCCATGGCGGCCTTTGGCGTGGTTAACACTTTTGTAAGGCTAGAAAACACCAGTGTCACACAGCAGGCAGGTTCAGGGGCGCCCGCCGGCCTTCCCACCAACCCCTAATAGATCCCTTAGGCTTAATATAAGGGTGAATTTATGCTAAAATATAAAGATAATAAACCAAAAAACATGAACACACACACAAACAAAATCAAGGAATTAATTATTATTGCAAGCATGGTCCTTAGTCTGGTCATGCCGTTTCAGGCGAATGCCAGTGAATTTTGTGATGGCATGAAAGACTACACCAAAGGGATTCTTTCCTGTGGGGAAGGGGATCAAACAACCTTCACCAATTTTGATGGGGGGTTAACTCCTCCAGATTCCAGCGGCTATGCCTCTGAACTTACTAAAGCCAAAGATGCCAAAGAATATGTTAAAAACATAGCAAACTTTGCACTTGGCTTTTTAGGACTGATTGCCGTTCTGGTAATTATTTATGGAGGTTTCATGTATGTGACCGCCATGGGTAAGGAAGATAAAACAGAAACAGGTAAAAAATCAATTACTTACGCGGTAATTGGCTTGTTAATTGTGATGGCGTCATTTGCTATAGTTAATACAGTATTGCAAGCGCCAGGTGGAAGCGATACAAAAAATCTAAATGGATCCGCCGTAGAAGGAACTGTTGATCGACGCGCTTTCTTTAATTACGCCGCAGTTGCTGTTCAGCAAATTGCCCGTGATTTTTTAACTGCTTATCAAAACTATTCAGAAATTAGAACAGACGTCAGAACCATGATTGATACCGATTTGGAAAAAGCAGTTAAGCGTCCTGCCGATTTTAAGAATCTATTACAGACCAAAAAGAACATTCTTAATAATATTATTACTAAAGCTGGTGCCTTAAGTCAGGTCGCAGAAAAGGCACAGCACATGCTGCTGGTTTATAACAAATATTTGGCTCTATCGGATAAAGCCATTGCCGGTGCGGCTGACATAAGCAATCAAGATAAGAATTTTTTGGATTTCATTGGTGGAAATGTAAGTTATATCAATTACATGAATGAGATTGCCGCAGAAGCTGGAGCAGATCCAAACGCGGTCCAGTCAATGTTAAACGGAGATGTTCCAAACCAGGTTGAAAGCTCTGGTTTGCTAGGTGCAAATAATCAAGATTTCGCTCAGGCAGTAATTAAAGCTTATCACCAACTTTACGAACTTCAGCAACGTGTTAAGCAGGCCAGTGATCTGCCAGAAATTGAATCAGCCTTTCAACTTGTATTAAACGACCTTGAATCCATAGTGAAAAAAGACACCCTCCAATGGGAAATTGGCGCGGCTCTGCCTTCTCGCAACTATGCACAAGGTCTAAACCTGTTGGCTTCTCTTTTTGTAAACAGAGCTTATGCTGCAGATTCTCCAGTAGTTACAGTCCAAACTGCCACAATTTTGCAGATTCCAAATAACGCTTTAATGTTACAAATTGTTAAGCACGTTTCTGCACTTTATGAAAAAGTTAAAGATGTTCAATTTGTTTACACTGTAATCCGCGCGGACGTTGTCACTGGTAATGCACCGCTGGTGGTAAATTACGATGCATTAAAGAGTGTTGATCCAAATAATCGCACCATTCCAAACCAAAATTTTGAATGGAATTTTGGTACAAATAGCGCCCAGGCTGTAGACAAGGTTGGTTCTACTGCAAACTATATTTATTACGAACCAGGAACATATATTGCTAAACTCCGTATTAAAGCTCCTGGCGATGAAAAAGATCCAACTCGCCCCGCTGACGGTATTGCTTACACCACTATCACGGTTAAGCCTCCGTCATCCAAAATTAATCTTCAGGCAACTGTAAATGGTAAGAATTTCTGGTTGTCTAAATTTGATGAAAAGGGGATTTCTAAAAGTTCTATGCAGGATCTTTGGGTTACAACCGTAGAGGCTAAAAATGGCATAAGCCTTGATGCCCGTGACACCAGAACTGGTAACGGCCTGGCATTTAATGACCCAACAATCAAAAATAGTCCAGCCGCTAAAGTTCGCTGGGATTTTGGTGACAAAGCCATGCAAAATAACATTATCGAAGGGCCACCTGATACAATTTCTCAGGTTCAGACTGTTAAATACACAAAAGAAGGATCATATCGTGTCACTTTAGAAGTAACCGATGATCGTGGCATTACTGACCGCAAGATTTTTAACATCATTGTGTCTTCCATTGCTGCTCGTATTAACGTTACTCCAGGCAATGAATTAAATATCAATGATGAAGCCAAGTTCGATGGTTCAGCTTCATCCAGCGCCAACAGCCAAATTAAGAAATTCGATTGGAGAATTTTGAAAACCTCTAAAAATGGTTCTCCAAGTTCGGATGTTACTCCGGCAGATTCCAAAAACAGTGATTCACTAAAATTTAATTTTAAAGATCCAGGAACTTATGATGTTACTCTGGATGTGAGTGATGGCTCTAATGATGGTACTGCCAACATGAGAATTAATGTTGTTTCTAAGCCACCAATTGCTCAGTTTACAGCAACAAATACAGATCCAGCACAACCTGACACCTTTATTATAGATGCTACCAAGAGCTATGATCCGGATAGTAATGAAGATTTTGCTTATAAATGGGAATTCAATGCGGCTCCAGGCACTTGTACTTATATTAATGGTAAGTCAGAAGAAGATTGCACGCTCGCATTTAAGGATTTTAGTACAGATAAAAAATTCGCTAAATTTAAGGTACGTTTAGATAAAGGCAAATATACTGCAACCTTAAGTGTGCGCGATCCATCTGATCCTACCAAGGTTACAACACAGGAACAGCAAATTTCTGTAGATAATGATCTTGACGTAGGTTGGGGAGATGACGGCAAGCCACTTACCATTAAATTAAATGAAGGTGAGGCCAAAGTAACCTTCTTAATTAAGTCCAACAAAGGTACTTCATATGAATTAGATACCGGTGATGGGCAAAAGGAAAATGGCTCGTTTATTGCTAGTTCAGCTTCAATAAAACATACTTATAATAAAGCGGGTAATTTTACTGCGAAATTAACAGTTTTTGATGCGGAAAATAATCAAAACAATACAATCAGAAAGGTTTTTGTAGCTTCTGATAATTCTCCTGTTGCGGCGATTTCTGTCCTGCAAAATGGTGAACCGGTTAGTGACACATATTCAACCATAACTGCCAATCGTAAAACTGAATTTACTTTTGACGCAGTTAAATCTTTAAATATTGATGGTACTGGTAAGAAATTAAATTACAGTTGGGATTTTGGTGATGGCGTAAAGAGTACTAAAAGACAGGTTACGCATACTTTTACCGAGCTAACTCCAAAAGACAAATCTTACTATACTGTAAGTCTAAAAGTTACCAATCAGGATGACGCAACTCAAGTTAGCCCGGCTGATGAAATCCATATTAATGTAATTAGCATGGCACCGGTAATTCAGGGGTTAACTGTAACTCCAGCCAGCAACACATTAACAACTCCTCTAAACGTTACCGTCACGGCAAATGGTGCCATTGATGGCGATGGTAAAATAGTAAATTATCGCTGGTGGTATTACGATCTGGAAAATCCTGAAGATCAAAAAGGTCTACAAATAACCCAAAGCCCAAGTACAACCATGACTATTGGTACCAATGGTGAAGAAGGTCAAAAGCGAAAATATGGGTTTGCGGTGATTATTACAGACAACGATAATCAAACTTTTAATAGTTTTGATGAATTGGGTGAAAATGCTCCAACTTTGGAACTTGTGAATGGCGCCAACAAAGCACCAATTGCAAAGTTCAATGTTGATCATACCAATGTTATGGTGGGAGATACTGTTAATTTTTCTTCCAGTTCAAGCGATCCCGATGAGAAAGGTGGAATTAAAACCTATATATGGGATCTGGAAGGCAATGGGTTTGCGGATAACGCCTTAAATAATGAATATAACAAACCAAATGTAAGTTATACCTTTAATAAAGCATACCGTGACGGGGTAAAAGTAAGATTAAAAGTTATTGATAATAACGGTGCCGAAGCCGTTTCTGACGCGGTCATAATTTATGTTGATGGAAAATCAAATCCTCCGGTTGCAGCTTTCACTTACGTTCAAAATGGCAAATCGGCTAAATTCACCAATAATTCTAAGGCCGACGAATCAGCAGGCGCAAAAATTGTAAAATACACATGGGATTGTGATCTTGCCGCAGATTCAAACGGTGACGGAATTAAGGATAACGACCTGGATTCAACCGAAGAAAATGCCACCTGCAATTATCCTGATTATGGCATTTACAGAGCTAAATTAACTGTAGAAGATGATCAAGGTAGTAAGGGCAGCGTTAGCAATTTTGTTAATGTAAAATCATCGGTTGCGCCTTCTGTTCCTGTAACGCCAGATAAATTGGAAGCAAGATTAACCAGTGTCCCAACTCCAAGCCAAATTGATAATAAAATTCACCTAACAGGAGAAACCGGCACAGTAATCTTTAATTTTAGCGATTCCCGTGGGCCAATTAAATATTACATCATTGATAAAAACATATATTTTGATGCCAACGGAAATGGCATTAAAGATGACGATGAAGATTATAAAACTGCTCTTCCTGGGACTTGGAGTACACAATTTTTTAAGAGTACACCTCAAAATGTTGTAAAACTTACAGTGGTGGATGAAAAAGGGAACAAAAGTTCAGTCTTAAAAGAAATCGTTTTTGATTCTGCCAAAACGCCTGCCAAGTCACTTGGAGGAACCGACATTTTTGCTGGAACCATTCCAGGAGAAATGCCTGGCGCGCTTGTAACTCTAGCCGGATTTGGTATACTCCTGACTAGTATGAGAGCTTTGAAATCAAAAAAATAAAATCAAAATTTTAAATATTAAGACAAAACTCAAATGTTAGAATCTCCAAATCAAAATTCACAAAATTCGGCACCAACACAAGTGGCTCAAACGCCTGCAAAAGCGGCAACACAAACCGCCCAGCCGCAAACCCAGCCGCAGCCACAAGCACCACAAGCTACTCAAAACGCACAAGCGCCTGCTCAGACTGCTCAACCAAACACACAGCCGCAAGCTGGCAAGACTGGTATTCCGGGCATTGTAGCTCCAGGAAGAAGACCTCCCAATACCCGCAAAGTTATTTACGGGGCGCTGGGATTTTTTGGCTGCTCGGTTTTTCTTTTTGTGATTTTGGTTTTATTGTTTGTGGCTCAAACCAGTGCCACAGGTGAAAATGCTTTAGCTAAATCACTTGGGCTGGACACTGCAACTTTTATAAATACGCTTATAAGCCTGGTTAGTATAGTTTTTGGCTTTTTCTCTATTGCTCTTTTTATAATTGCCATCATCGGCTTGTTCCGTACAGCCATGGCCAGAAAAGATGACAAAGAAACTAAAAATAATGCTTTTAAGCAAACAGTTGTTTCTGGACTTTTGTTAATGTTTTTAGTTGGAATTTGGGTTGGAACTTACCTTTTCTTAAGTTCTAAAAAAGTTTTGGTGCCGGTTGTTTCTGCCAGTGCGATTATTACCGAACCCAGCAATACATTGCTATTAACTGCGCCAATCCTGATTAAATTTGACGCTTCGAAGCTCCCAATCAACACCAGAAAATATGAAATTCTTTCTTATTTTTGGGATTTTGGCGATGGCGAAAATTCTACTGTTCAATCACCAAGCCATACCTATAAAGATAAAGGCAAAAACAATGGTCAGTTTGAAGTTAATTTAGCTGTGAATTTAAAAGATAAAACTACAGGCGAAGTAGTTAGACAAAATTTTAGTAAAAATGTCACAATTTCCAACATAAAATTGAACGCCGATTTTACGGCTACTCCAGATAACGGACCGGCTCCACTGGAAGTTAAATTTGATGCATCCAGTTCTTCTGCGCCAGCAGGGGAGATTCAGTCCTATGAATGGGATTTTGACAATAACAACACCTTTACTGATGCCAGTGGAGTCACGGCAACTCACACCTTTGATAAAATTGGAACTTACACAGTTAATTTAAGAATTACAGACAACACTCTGCAATCTTCAGTTGTTTCTCACGACATTACAGTAACCGCTGCCGACATTCCAACTGCGGTTATTAGTATTCCGACCACAGATGGCCGTTATTACACAGGGACTCAGTATACATTCCTTGGTGAAAATTCCACTACACCAAGTGGAAAAATAGTTAAATATGAATGGAATTTTGGCGATCAGACTCCAACCGCCAATACCAGAACTGCCACACATACCTATAAAGCAGCTGGTAAATTTGAAGTAACCTTAAATGCAACAGACGACAAAGGTAAAATTGGAACAACAACTCAAAAAATTACCGTAGAAGTTCCAACTGGCGCACCACTTGCAGCATTTAGCACTATTCCAGGCCCTGCCAAAGTTACTGACGGCTACATTAGTGGCACAGTTCCATTTGAAGTTAAATTTGATGGCTCTTTGAGCA
>CAZOQT010000037.1:0-11574 GCA_964582265.1 uncultured Candidatus Peribacteria bacterium | reverse complement strand
AAAAAAGCGCTCTCTTAATTTTTGGCTTCTAACTGACATTTATGGACAAAAATAATTTAGAACAAATTTACCAACAACTTGTAAAAGGTCTACAAAACTACTTTGCGCAAAGCGGTTATGATAAAGCTGTAATTGGTGTAAGTGGAGGAGTTGATTCCGCGCTTACTTTAAAACTTGCGGTTGACGCACTCGGCGGCAACAAAGTAACTGGCATCTCTATGCCAGAAATTGGCGTATCTGCACAAATAAATGTAGACCACGCCCGCAGACTTTGCGAAGCCCTGGAAGTGACTTTTTATTCACAACCAATCAACCAGCTGTTAGCTGATTTTACACGTCTCCCCTGGAAAACCAACCAACTTGCACTATGCAATGCCAAAGCCCGCATTCGTGCTGTACTACTTTATAATTACGCTAATTCTAACGACGCACTCGTTTTGGGCACATCCAACAAAAGTGAAATTTTACTTGGTTACGGAACCAAATATGGCGATTTAGCCGCCGACTTAGAAGTAATTGGCGATTTATTCAAGGATCAGGTTTTTGCTTTAGCTGATTATGTTGGATTGCCACCCGAAATCATCAACAAAGAACCGACTGCCGAACTTTTTACAGGCCAAACCGATGAACGCGAACTTGGCGCAAAATACAGCGATCTTGATCCAATACTTAAAAAGATCGACCTAAATAAACCAGATTTGGGTGAAGCAAAAATTATTGAAAAAGGTTTAAATCCAATTCTGGTACATTCCGTTTTACGCAGGATTAGAGCCAACAGGCACAAATCAGAAATGCCACCGGCACTAAAGGTGGGAAAAGAAGAGAAAAAATTAGAAAGAAAAAATGACGCCAGAATAAGCCACAAAAGCTCATCTGACCATAATCCCCAAACCACACTTGAATCAGAACCACAAGAACCAGAAGTGCCCGAAAATCAAATATCATTAATCTAATGAATAAAGCTTTATACATCGGCCGATTTCAACCTTTCCATCTGGGCCATCTGGATGCCATAAAACAGGCACTAGCTCAAAATGATTTTCTGTATATTGCCATCGGTAGCGCAGAAGTTAACTTTAGACCTACCAATCCATTCACAACTGGTGAAAGATTTCAGATGATCGAGACAGCCTTAGAAGAAGCCAAAATCCCCCACTCAAAATACAACATTGTCGCAATTCCAAACATAAATAATTATGCGTTGTGGCCATTTCACGTCATTCAAAACTTGCCACCTTTTCAAAAAATTTATACCGGTTCAGAAGTTGTGCGCGAATTATTTGAGAGCACCAACGCGCTTCTTAAAAAGCCTTATCAAGTCGTTACTGTTAAAAAACAATTAAAAATCACCAGCACGCAGGTCCGCTCTCGAATGTTAAAAGCAAAAAAATGGGACCAGCTCGTTCCAAAATCAGTTGCAAAACTACTCACATCCTGGGACGCCCCAAAGCGCCTTAAAAATATCCAAGAATCAGAAAAATAGTTTGGTTGCTCGCGAAGGCTTTTTGGTCTAGAATAGGCCGGCAAATGGGGCCTATTTTTAATTGCAAATTAACGTGATCAATCCTTTAATCTTCCGTGCGTACGATATCCGTGGGATTGCCATTCCAAAACCGGGGGAAACCGCTGATTTAACGCCAGAAACCATTAATTTAATCGGCAAGGGCACAGGAACCTACATGAAACGCAAATATGGCACACGCAACATGATGGTAGGCCGTGATAATCGCCTGCACAGTCCGGATCTGCAGAAAGCCTTTATTGAAGGCGTTTTAAGCACCGGAGTTGATGTTATTGATGTTGGAATTTCTACTTCTCCCCTGCTTTATTACGCAGTTTGCCGCTATAACATGGACAGCGGCGTTAACATTACTGCAAGCCATAACCCCAAAGAATACAACGGCGTGAAAATTGTGGGTAAGAATGCGCATTCGGTTTGTGGAGATGAACTGCAAGAAATCGTGAAGCTAATTCAGGCCGGCGATTTTGAGAAAGGCACAAAAGCCGCAGACGGCAGCCTTAAGCCAGGAGAACTTAGCACCAAAGACAATAATTTTGATGATTATCTAAAGGACATCCAATCTCGCATTAAATTAGCCAAGCCCCTGAATGTTGTTGTAGATGCGGGAAACGGTGCAACAGGCATCTTTGCGCCAAAACTTTTACGCGCCATTGGATGCAAAGTTATTGAACTTTATTGTGATCTGGACGGCAATTTCCCAAATCATGAAGCCAATCCAGAAGAAGAACGCAACATGCGTGACTTGGCCGAACAAGTCAGAATAAATAAAGCTGATTTAGGAATTGGTTTTGATGGAGATGGCGACCGTGTAGGTGTTGTAGATGAAAACGGCAAGCATTATTCCGCTGATTATCTTTTATTACTCCTCGTGCGCGACTTGCTGGAAAACGTTGGCGTGACCGCGTCCTCACCAGCAAACGCTTCCGCCTCCTCCAAACAAATCGTTTTCGATGTTAAAGTTTCCAAAATTTTAATTGATGAAATTACCAGACTTGGCGGCACCCCGGTCATGAGCAAAACCGGCCACTCTTTTATTGAATCCCGCATGCATGAACTTAATGCGCCATTGGGCGGAGAAATAAGTGGCCACATGTTTTTTGGTAAAACCTACTACGACTATTATGGCTTTGATGACGCCTTTTTTGCTGCCTGCAAATTATTGGAAATTCTTTCCAAATCTCAAACATCATTTTCCGAACAATTCAACGGACTCCCAAAAATGGAAACTACTCCAGAATTTAAAGCGCATTGCCCGGACGATAAAAAATTCCAAATCGTTAAAAATGTCACCGATCATTTTACAAAATTATACGACTGCATCACCATTGATGGCGTCCGCATAAATTTCGATGCACTCGCCTGGGGCGCCGTTCGTTGCTCTAACACCAGCCCAAATCTAACTCTGCGCTTTGAAGCTGACACCAAAGATAAACTCGCTTCAATCCAAAAAATAATGGTAGACGAACTTAAAAAATACCCGGAAGTCGACCTTTCCTGGTACCGTGCCTAGCGTGCTTAATTATTCACACATGTCAAACAGTCCCCAGTTAAAAGCCCAATCCTCATCTAATTATAAGCTTATCCAGCAACACCCATTGTGGAGATTATTAGAAATTGTTCCAGGTTTTATAACCTGGCTGGGACTTTTGTTACCAATTATTATTTCAATCTTTTCTCCATTTCTTGCCGCAAGTCTTATTATTGTTTACACCATCACTTGGCTGTTCCGCTCATTTAAACTTTCCATAAACATTTATCGCTCGTTTAATCTAATAAAAAAAGCACTGGTAACAGACTGGACCAAGCTTATTTGCCTTAATGATCATCCAGAAAAAATCGACTACGAATTGCAAAAATTTAAAGAAAAAATCGCTGAAGGATGCTCCAGTATTGAAAAAAGCACCATCAAAGAGTTAGAAACTTTAAAAAAACATATCGCCCAACTTAAAAAATCCGGCGAATACAAGAAGTCCAAAGAAATTATTCACGCGATTGTCTTTGTAACATACAAAGAACCATATGAAATCGTACGCGAATCAATCAAATCTTATGCTTGCAGCAATTACCCAGCTTCCAACATAATTATGGTCTTTGCCGCAGAAGAGGCCGACAAAGAAAATGCCAAAAAAATTAGCGAAAAAATCCAGGCTGAATTCGGCTCAAAATTTAAACATTTCATCACTACCATTCATCCTAAAAATATTCCCGGAGAAATAAAAGGCAAAAGCGCCAATGCCACTTTTGCCGCTAAGGAACTAAGAAAATACATCGACCAGCAAAAAATCCCCCACGAAAACGTGATCGTTTCTAATTTTGATGCCGACACAGTAGCCCACCCACTCTATTTTGACGAATTAACTTTTAAATATCTCACTACCTCAGATCGCACAGAGATGAGTTATCAGCCAACCCACATGTTCCATAACAACATTTGGGATGTACCGATTATGATCCGCATGGTCGCTCTTTCCTGCTCATATTGGCACATGGCCGAAAGCATGGAAAAAGAAAAATATAAAAGCTTTTCCAGCAGATCATTAAGTTTTAAAACGCTTGTAGACGTAAATTATTGGGATCCCGCTGTCATTCCAGAGGATTCACACCAATATTGGACTGCTTTTTTTAAGTACGATGGCCGCCATCGCCTGGTTTCGACCTATTGTCCGCTTTATATGGATGCGGTTCTTGCTGATACATACGTTAAAACTTTTAAAAATCAATACATGCAATTACGCCGCTGGGCATGGGGTGTTTGCGATTTCCCATTTATTTTTCTTAACCTTTGGAATCATCCGCGCATCAGTTGGAACGAAAAACTCTCTCGCACCTATGAAGCGCTGGAAAGCGGTTTCTTCTGGGCTACAGCACCAATTTTAATAAGCTTTATGGGCTACATGCCGGGATTAATCAATGCCAACTTTCGCGATACGGTACTAGCTTACAATCTGCCAAAAGTCATGAGTAACATTCTGACTTTTAGCTCTATCGGTATTATTCTTTGTGCTTTAATAAGCCTGGTTTTAATCCCAAACAACCCAAAAAGAAATTGGTTCGGCAAAATATCTTTAGTCTTACAATGGTTATTGGTTCCCATTGTAAGTATTGTTTTAAGCGCGATTCCCGCCCTGGACGCTCAAACCCGCCTAATGTTTGGTAAATACTTGGATTACAAAGTTACAGAAAAAGCCCGGAAGTAATCCGAGCTTTTCAAATCTTTTGCGAAGCTGCGCTTATTGCGCAATATTTTTGAAGAAAGATGAGACATCCACGTTGAATGCAGGGAGTGTTGATGTTGGTGGATCAAAATAGATGTAGGTCGCGCCAAGCTCCTTTTTGTTAGCCAAATCAGTTGTGGCATGATTATAAATGCCAGGAAGCTCATCCGCCGGGTCATAAAGGTATCCGCCTGTAGAAGCGCCTGGAATATTTTTATATGCAGTCTTTGGACGACCATCGGCTGGATTTATTAGCGCAGGTGCATTGTAATAATTAGAATCCGGCCCATTTATAATTACAGTATTTGGATCGATCAGTTTTGAAGAATCATTTATCGCCTTACCGCTACCAGCCCCATCAATCTTCAAAAACCCCGCAAACTGGCGCAAATAATTCAAATCATAAAGCTCTGCACGTAGTTGCGCACGATCAACATTTTGATTCAATTGCACACCATTACCTAAAACATATTTGCCATCTTTCAATGTCGCCCCGCCAATCGTATTCTGAGAAATAATATTTCCCTGAATATAAAGCTGTTGGCGATTAAGCATTTCACGTTTACTTGCGACATCACCAAAATCCGGTTCACCATTTGTCGCATCAATTTTCTGCCCAAAATAATAAGGAAACACCGCACCATCGGCCACCATGTTGGCATAAATCTGCTTAACATCTTTGTTGATGTAAATATTGCCTTGAGCCTTAGCAATATTTTTCTTGGTTTGATCTTTCAACACCACCAAACCAAGACGACCACCCGCCGAAGGTTTTAAATCACTATCAATAAACAAATTACCACCTTTAACAATAATTGTTTTTTCGCCTCTCCAGTTAATTTCGGAACCATTTCCCAAATGGACATCACCAGTTGCATAAAAAACTTTTGCGCCCTGATTATCTGCTAAAAGAGGCGCAATCGTGCCACTACCATTAACTACCGCAAAACCACCGCTTCCATCACCAGTTAAAACCATTTTATTTTCAGGATTTGTTGGCTGCTTATTTGCGGTCAATCCACCAATAATTTTGTAAACATTTCTAACCACAGAATCCTTAAATTTCTTGGTACTTGGATCCCCGATCGACTTAACTGCCTGATCTGCTGCAGCCTTTCCGGCAACTGCACCAGAATAAACATTACCGCGGAAAACTGCTACCGGCGGAACAATGTAATCACCCCAAAGATCCGCACTGCGAGGTAATTTATTGGAATAATAAGTCGCCCCCATTTCAGTAACAATGCTGTAAATATAAAGGCCGCTGCCATTCTTTGGTATAACGCCATCTGCATCAGCCGCCATGCCAGCTACGAAATCCATACCAAAATTATCAGGTACAAGTATATTTTGATCAACGTTCCAAGTTATAAAACCCTTTGGAACAACTGTATCAAAAAGAAAATCTACCTTATCAATTGCAGGATAAATTCCGGAAGACAGTTGCACATCATAATATGCCCCAATAATGGAAGTCTGAAAATTTATCGGCATTTGTGAGTATGTAATCATCTTACCACCATCCTGAGGTACTAGCGTAGCCACATCAGTTGCTGGCGCAAACTTAAAAGAAGTATCTACGCCTGGATTTTGATATTCGGGAACTATCTTCGCCGCACTACATTGCGCATCCGGGAAAATACAATTTCCATCCTTTTTAACTGTAACGTCATTAATGCTCACCAATCTAAGCTCGTTTGGTTCCAGCCTTGTTGCCGGATTATTCTGTGCATCAATAATATCCTTTGGCCCATACACAAATTTTTCATAAGAAAAATCTACATTCCCCTGCGCATCAACTGCACCATTCATGTTCGTAGTAGGAGCCTTTGAAGTAACCTCTGCAGTATAAACATAATAGCCATTTTGTTTTGTAAAATTAGTCATTAAACATGGCTTTTGCACTGCACCACCATTACCACACACAAGCGGATCTGCCGTGTATGCAGCCGGATAAATCTGATTTAGCTTAACTGTGTCATACCAAGATGGAGTAAAAGTCACCTCCAAATTATTCATATCAGAAACCGGCTTTCCCTTATCATCCAAAATTGCCACAGTGACAATATATTTATCAGAATTATTTGATTTTGGCGCTTCTGATTTTTTAGTAATTTCTGATAAATCTTTGCCATTTTCATCGACAATTGTCACCTTAACCTGCACCGATTTAACATTGTTAGCAACCGGTAAAGCAAGTCCATCAAAATCAATCCACCCAACGCTATCACTCCAGGCATAAGTATATTGATGCCCCTCATTTGCATTATTTCCATGCGAAGCACAAGTCACATCTGGAGTAGCGTAGCCGTAAATTTGTCCTACACAATTACTATTCGTATCGGCATCAACTCTAACTTTGCTAAAAGCCCCATTATCAAAAGTAATCCAACCCACATTATCTCCCCAAGCCTCACCGTAGACCGTACCATCAGCTTTAATTTTCACGCCATAACCTCCAGTATACGAACCATTTGAACATTGCTGCCCCAAATTTTGAGCATTCACACCTGCCGGACAATACAAGCTAATCCAACCCAAATTGCTATTCCAAACCCATCCTTGCAACATAATTTCACTTTGATCAGGCGTAGCACAAGCCTGATATGGCTTTAATGGATCTGGCAAAGTAAAACTAAGCACGCCCGAATTAGGCACGCCAGCAATATTAACCGGCTTACCAGAGCCTTCAATTGGATAGCAAGGGACAGCCGCCTGAGCTTTTTTGCCAGGATTTGCTATCGCCAAAAAAGTTAGCCCAATCACCAAAAACGTAGCGCCTAAAGCCAAAATTGCCTTACGTGTTGTTTTATTTTGAGTTCGTTGAAACATGTTGATTTTTATTTTATAAAATTTCAATATATTTTACCACACTTTTGGCTTAAAACACAACAAAAACAAGCCCCAACCTTTGAGGTTGAAAATTATTTCTTGCTGGATTTTTTAGCTTTTGGTGCCTTAGCGGGCTTTTCAGCCTTTACAGCGGCTTTAGCAGAACCTTTGGAAGTAGCCTTTGCCTTATAATTCCCTCTTTTGCCGGTCGAATTATCACCACCTAAATCGCAAACCGAACAAAGTTCTTCATCCTTTTTCATTACCATCAAATTGCCGCATTTTTTGCAAAGATTACCGGTTGGCTTGTCCCAAACCGCATTTTGGCATTTTGGATATTGATTACAGCCATAAAACACCTTGCCGCTGCGGCGAACATGCCTTTCAATCATCTGGCCTTTGCCACATTTTGGACATTTTACGCCAGTTGGCTTAACAATTGGCTGAATATTTCTACATTCCGGATACCCGCTGCATCCCAAAAAGTCACCAAAGCGACCATGTTTAACCTCCATCGGTTTTCCACATTTATCACACTTTTTTCCGCTTAATTTCTTTTCCAGCTCGATTTGTTCCGGAGTTTTTTCCGCTTCCGCAGGAGCATTTAATGGTCTTGCATTTTTACATTCCGGATAATTGGAACAAGACAAAAACTTCCCAAAACGTCCCAATTTAATAATCATCGCACTGCCACATTTGTCACATTTTTCATCGGTTTTTTCCAAATTCACAATATCTTCCTTCTTTAGGCTTTCATTTTTGGCTTCCACATTTTTATGAAAAGGACCGTAAAAATCGCTAATAACCGGTTCCCATTTTTTCTTGCCTTCCGCGATTTCATCAAGACTGTCTTCCATTTCCGCTGTAAACTTATAATCAACAATGTCCGGGAAGTGATTCACCAGCATGTCCGTAACCACTTCCGCCAAATCTGTTGGCTTTAGCTGTTTAGCTTCTTTTTCTATATAACCACGCGCCATAATTGTGGAAATTGTTGGCGCATAAGTTGATGGACGACCAATCCCCTCTGATTCCAATTTTTTCACCAAACTCGCTTCCGTATACCTTGCCGGAGGTTTTGTAAAATGTTGCAATGGTTGCAGTTCCTTCAAATCTACTTGATCGCCTTCATTCAAATTTGGCAGTAGTTTTTCCTGATTTGCCAGTTCCTCTTCTGGATGATCTGAACCTTCTACATAAGCACGCATAAATCCGGCAAACTTGATGGTTTGACCTGTCGCACGGAAAACATAACCCGTGCTTTCCTTAGCCCCAAACGCCTCAATATCCACACCCAAAGCCTTAAGTTTTGCCTCTTTCATCTGGCAAGCCAGCGTTCTCTTCCAAATTAATTCATAAAGTCTAAACTGATCATGATCCAAATACTGTTCAACATCGGCCGGTTTTAAAGAAAGATCTACCGGGCGAATTGCTTCATGCGCTTCTTGTGCGCCCTTTCTGCCTTTATAATAACGTGGAGTTTCAAGTGCAAATTCCTTTCCAAAATCTTCCGTAATAACTTCACGTGCCTGCTTTAAAGCCACTTCAGATAAATTAACTGAATCAGTACGCATGTAAGTAATAAGACCTGTCACGCCGCGACCATGTTCCACGCCTTCATAAAGTTGCTGCGCAATGGTCATGGTCCTTTTAACGGAAAAACCAAGTTTACGTGAAGCTTCCTGCTGCAAAGTAGAAGTAATAAATGGAGGAGCAGGATTTCTGGTCACATCTTTTTCTTCCACCTTCACTACTTTATATAATGCCTTCTCTAAAGCCTTCAAAATTTTGAGTGCGTCTTCTTCACGCGTCATATCAACCTCTTTAGCGTTGAATTTTGCCAACTGAGCTTCAAAAACATCGCTACCTTTCTTGAATTGCGCAGTAATAGTCCAATATTCTTCCGCTTTAAATGCGCGAATTTCACGTTCACGTTCAACAATAAGTCTGACCGCCACGCTCTGCACACGACCTGCGGAAAGGCCATAACGAATTTTTTTCCATAAAAGCGGTGAAAGTTCGTAACCCACTAATCTATCCAAAACACGGCGCGCTTGCTGCGCATCAACCAAATCATTATCTATTTGCCTAGGATTATTTAAAGCATTTTTAATAGCACCTTCAGTAATTTCATGGAATACAATGCGTTGAATTGGAGTTTTTTTATTAACTTCAAGCGCCTGCAATAAATGCCAACCAATCGCCTCTCCTTCGCGGTCCTCATCAGTTGCGATCCAAAGCGCATCACTCTTTTTAAGTTCACCTTTTAATTCCGCAATTACCTTCTTTTTTTCCATCGGCACCATGTAAGTTGGCTCAAAATGATTTTTCACATCAATGCCCATTTTTGATTTTGGCAGATCACGAACATGGCCCATTGAAGCCCTAACCGTGTAATCCTTACCTAAAATTTTCGAAATTGTTTTTGCCTTTGCCGGAGACTCCACAATCACCAAATTATGAGCCATATATCAAAAAAAATTTAATTAATATCGATGCCGTTCCGCATAAATTTACGCTGTCAGCTTCGGCACATCGAAAAATATAGTATCACAAAACCTAACAAGGTGCGAAATTAATCTGAAACTTTACACTTACTTCAGGTTAAATTTTTCTAAAAATCACTCCCACTAAATGCCCAAAAAAACGCCCCACCACCCCTTTTTGGCTTCTAAATGGCATTGACAGCTATGACCGTTTGATTACCCCATATACAAGCCAAAAACAGAGTCCCAGAATATTTTCCAAAAATGACAATACCCCGCAAAATGGCTTAAAATAAACAAAACCACCATCGCAAGCCAAAAAACCACCCCCTTAAAAATTGAGTATTTCCCTTACTGCCGACCAATACTTGATTTTCTTTGTAGGATTTTTATAATGCGCTTGGTTCGTTAACTTATTTCTTAACCTTTTACAACGATGACCAAACAGGATCTCGTTAATGCTGCTGCTAATGCTGCTGGCGTTACAAAAAAGGCTGCTCAAGAAGTGCTCGATGCATGTCTTGAAGCTATCACCAAATCCCTCAAGAAGGGAGAATCAGTAACTGTTACTGGTTTCGGAACATTCCGCGTTTCTAAGCGCGCTGCTCGTACTGGTGTAAATCCACGCAACCCAGGACAAAAAATCAAGATCCCAGCTATGAAGCTTCCTGCTTTCAAGGCTGGTAAATCTCTTAAGGACGCTGTTAGATAAGAATTTCGCTAATGCGAAATTCCGCGCCTGCCCTACGCAGGCCTAGCAGTTAAGCGTTCGCTTAAAGCGAACACCTTATACTGAAAACACTAAGAGGACCCCCTAAAAAGGGTCTTCTTTTTTGGTAAAAATCTCAAATTAAGCTAAAGTAAATTGTAAAATAATTTATCCCATGACTTATATCTCATGGAAATAAAGATCTTACAGAAAAATGAAGATGATTTAAAAGACTTTGCCGCCTCAGGAAAATCCGCTTTAGACTTCTGGGACAATCCAGAAGATGATATTTATGACGAATATTACAATAAAGAAAAGCCTATTTCTTCAAAAACAAACTTGGAATAATAATCTTATTTTTCGTCAAATAAGCTTTTGCATTTGAGCACCAAGTTACAAGACGCCCCTGAGAAAGAAAGGTTACTGGGTAAAACTCATATCCTGGTTTAAGATCACTGATTCCCTGCTGAGTAATTGTATTTACAAATTGGTAATACCACGAATTAGCAGGAACATCCGTAAACATAATCGCATTGCCAACATACCATTTGTTTTTAGGAACAAAAGCAACCGCAAAGAGCTTTGCTGCTTCCGCACGGTTCATCGAGTTTTCTGGCTGAAAAAAACCATTAGGATATCCTTTCACAATGCCCTTTGCCGCTAAATAACAAACAGCCGGCTCATAAGGGCGACCAACCATATCCGGGAAACAATTTTTATAACCAGAAGCATCCGCACCCAATGTCTCCACAATTTTGTAAGCAACAAACTCACGACTCGCCGGCAATTGGTAATCCCCTCCTGCAAAAA
>CAZOQT010000036.1:0-11609 GCA_964582265.1 uncultured Candidatus Peribacteria bacterium | reverse complement strand
TAACTTTTGATATTGATGCAAACGGAATTATCAATGTTAAAGCCATGGATAAAGCTACCAACAAAGTTCAGCACATTACTATTACCGGATCCAGCAACATTCCAGAAGCGGAATTAGAAAAGATGCGCAAAGAAGCCGAGCTACACGCGGAAGAAGATAAAAAGAAGAAAGAAGCCGTAGAAGAAAGAGTTAAAGCAGAAAGCTTAGTATTGCAATCAGAAAGAACTTTGCGTGATGCTGGAACAAAAGTTTCTGACGACGTTAAAAAACCAGTAACCGAAAAAATCGACGCTCTTAAAAAGGTGCTGGAAAACAAGGACGCTAAGCCAGAAGAAATCAAGAAGGGTTACGATGAACTTTCCGAAGCAATTCAAAAAGTTGGCGCGGAAATGTATAAGGCTGCTGGAGCGGGGGCTGGAGCGCAGGGTGCTGACGCGGGTTCTGCCGGCGCAACCTCTTCTGACGATCCAGACGTAAAAGTTCACGACAATAACAAGAAGCCAGGCGAGGAAGGCCCAATTGAAGGCGAAGTTGTTAAATAACAATAGGTACTTAATACCTATTAGTAGGATTGTGAACATCCCTACGCAAATAAACCGTACCTATTGAAGTTCCTGCTTTATCCAAAACTTGATACTCGGTTTGCTGTTTTAAAGTTGAGCCCGGATAACGCCTGTTAATGTCCCGAGCCTTCTCGTTAACATTTGCAGCCTTGGCATCAAGCCACGCCACTATTTTCCACCCATCATTGAGCAAAGCCTTAATAAAAAACAAACTTTGTTCACTCCCTCCTAAACTATTCAAAAATTCCCAAAGTATAACATTATCTATTTTCCCAAGCTCAAGATATTGCGATTCATCAATGATTGGACCTCTTTCTGCATCTGGACCGTTCATAATTCAAAATAAAGAATAATACCTAAAGCTTAAACTAACTTTAAAGAGTGTCAATAACTAAAAGAAGCGTTGTTACAAAAAGGCTGTGAGTATAATTGAATACTCACAGCCTTTTAAAGATATTACTGCCCCTGAATCTACTTTACTGAATTTCGTAAGTCACGCTAACATTAACAGTCATTTCTTTGCTGCCTGGTTCAACAGAAGCGCCGCTTGCCTCCTCTGGCACTGCCATAGCTTTGGCGTCCATTGCAAAATTGCGATAAGAAACAGCTGGCGCTGAAAAATCTTCACTAAAAGTTACAACACGACCAAGGCTTACACCTGCAGCACGTGCCATATCCACAGCTTTTTCTTTGGCAGTTGCAAAAGCTTTTTCACGCGCTTCTTTTTTTACTCCACCGGCATCATCAATATCAAAAGTCAGTCCCCCAACCTCATTCGCGCCACTTTTAACCGCGCTATCCAAAACTTCATCTACATTTTCCAATTTACGAACCTTAACTGTAATTTCTTGAGTTAAAGTATATCCCAAAAATTTTCGCCCACCACTTGTCCAATCATAATCAGGATTTAAGTCATATTGACTGGTAAGAATGTCTTTAGCTTCTACTCCAAGCCCTTTTACAGCATTAATCACTGCATTCATTTTTTCGTTATTTTGTGAAGAAACCAACTTAACAGTCTGCCCCTTAGAAACCACAGAAAGACGAATCTGCGCAATATCCGGTTTAGCATTAACCTTGCCTTCCGCGCTTACCGTAACTGTTCTGGCATAAGGCTGATTAGTGATTTCAGCTTTTATGTTTTTAAACCAACTAGGCCCAAACATCTGCCAGCCCACAGCTACAGTTGCCATTAGTAAAAATAAACTTCCCGCAAAATATACAAAACGCTTTGGATCTTTTTCCATATTGATGTAAATTATAGGATAAAATAAACCCAAAACATTCTACCAAAATCTTCTTAATTTGGAAAAAACCAGAAAAATCAAAACGTGACAAAAATAAAAATAATATTATATTTATTAAGGAGTTTATTTTTCCGCTATGCCAGAACCTTTAGAAAAATATGATCCACTAGGTTCACCCGACATTGAAGACGAATGCGGATTGACAAAAGAAGATCACGAGACTCTTGAAACAATTATTATAGCCGCGGAAAACGGCATAATACCGCCAGATCTGGATCCTGAAGATCTGCATCTTAGAAATATTTTAGCCGCAGCCATTCACAAGACCAAAGCTCTAGAAGATGGTTACTTTGAAGAAACCGCAGCTTTCACAACTGGTCCTAATTCAGAAATCGAAAATTTACATGAAATAAATCATCCAATCCCAGCAGTATCCGGAACTATTTCCATAAAACCTCGTCCAGAAATTTTACCTGCGGAATCTGACGAAACATATCAAAATATACAATTAAGTCATCCTCTCGCGCCTGGCGAAGTTGAAACATTAACAAAGCAATTGATTGCTAAACTCTATTTAGCCTGGAATAAACTTGGATTTTTCCAAAAACTTAACCTGGCGCGCTTATTTCAACCATATCAAGCCTACAAGAATTTTGCGCATGGCCAAAGTACAAATCAGGAATTATCTATCTTATTAAGTATTTTCGATGAATACGCAGACTTACCCAAAGTTCAAGAAACCGCCTTTTTAGCGTTAAAAGAATACATATCATAATATTTCTGTTCATTTTAGATTAAGTCAGTGTTAGGATAGCCGTGCATTAGACATGCGTAACTTTTTTTCTTTATGATTGACCTTAAATTACTTGCACAAGAACCAGAAAAACTGAAAAAAGCGATTTATAAAAAACCTCATTATAAAGGCGATTTGGATGCAGTCATCAAAATGGATGAAGAGCGCCGCGCGCTTATGTTTGAAATAGAAAATCTTAAAGCCACCCAAAACCGCATCAGCAAAGAAATCCCCAAAGCAGCCGCAGCAGATAAAGAAAATTTACTGGCGCAGAGCAAACAAACCAAAGAACGCATGAAAGAGCTGGAACCAAAACTGGAAGAGCTTAAAACCAAATTAGACGCCGAACTAATCCAAATTCCAAACCCGACCTTAGACAGCGTACCAGAAGGTAAAGACGAAAGCGGCAATCTTGTTATAAAAACCGTTGGTAAAAAGCCAGAGTTTGATTTTGAGCCACTGAATCACATGGAAATCGGAAAAAAACATGACCTTATTGATATGGAAACCGCCACAGCCATGTCCGGCGCGCGTTTCTATTACCTAAAAAACGAAGCAGTAATGCTGGAATTCGCCCTGATTCAATTTGTGATGGGCAAATTAATGAAGCACGGTTTTAAACCGGTCATAACTCCGGTTTTAGTTAAAGAAAAGGCCATGTACGCTACCGGCTTCTTCCCTGCCGATCGCAATGAAATCTATCAAGTTAACCCAAAAACCGCAGAAAATCCGGAAAATGACGATCTATATTTGGTAGGAACTTCAGAAGTGCCTCTTTGCATGCTACAGGCAGATAAAATCATCCCCCAGGAAACATTACCACTAAGATACATGGGCTTCTCTACCTGTTTCCGCCGCGAAGCCGGCAGTTATGGCAAAGACACACAAGGCATTATCCGCGTGCACCAATTTGATAAAATTGAAATGTTCAGCTTCTGCGATCCGGCCAAATCCGAAGAAGAACACGAACTAATCCGCCAAATGGAAGAAGAAATTATGACTGATCTTGGCTTCCATTACCAAGTTTTGAATATTTGTGGAGGAGATTTAGGCAATCCAGCAGCTAAAAAATATGATATTGAAGCCTGGATCCCAACCCAAGGCAAATTCCGTGAACTAACCAGCTGTTCTAACTGCACAGATTATCAGGCTCGCCGTGCAAATATTCGCTTGACAAACGGCAAGGAAAATCGCACATTACACACCCTTAACGGCACAGCCGTGGCAATTGGCAGAACATTGATAGCAATTTTGGAAAACTATCAACAAAAAGATGGGACCGTAGCGATTCCAGAAGTTCTTCAGCCTTATATGGGTGGCAAAAAATTCATTGGCAAGTAGCATTTCCCCTTTCTTACAGACCGTCTTAAACTCCTTTATGTCAGAAACGCCAAGAACACGTCCGGATCAACAAATGTTTGGATTTGCCGTAATTGCCGCTATAGCCATGGCGCCAGTTGCTTATGCCACAAAAAAACTTAACGACACCGCAGCCGAATTAGGTCAGTTTAATAATTGTGAAGCCATAGTTGACTATTGTAAGGCGCAGATTGATCAAATAAGCATAGCTGAGCCACAAACAAGTACAGACCGAAACCTACCAGATCGAGAAATATCAACCTGTATCAATACCCATTTACCATACGTAAACACTCATTTAAAAAGCCAGGGACAACCTGCTTTAAAATGCTCATTTCCTGAATAAACAGCCATGTCAGAAACTCCCTCAATGCCAGAAATTCACGTAAGAGAAAGTCAGCTTCCAATGCTTGATCTAACAGCATTAGCCTTATCTAAAAATAGAGTCGCAATCGAAACTGCGCAACGCCAATCCTCTACAAATTCCGATATCAAGATAGCCGTAGGCATTGTAGTTTTTACAATAATGGCTGCTATTGGGGCTACATATTCACCAAATCCAATAATGGATTCACCCCAAACCAATCCACCAAATCCTTCAGCCAAAACCACACCCAAAGTACCGGCTGCAAAAAATCCTCCAAGCAATCCAAAATATCCAAGCAAGGCAAACATGACAGCTTCCTTGCAAAAATAGCCCAATTTATGGTAAAATAAGGCGAACTTTAAACAAAAACCAAATGCTAGTTTTATCGACAGACTCACTAAAGGGCTACGGACTAAATCGTATCTTTAATTTAATCAAACTTGCCGGTTATGCCGGTGTTGATTTGGCGATTGATCCAAAGAACTTTGATACCCAAAATACAGAGTATGTTAAGTCTCTTTCAGATCAATACGACTTGCCAATCAGCGCAATCCAGACTCCTCCAAACGCTAATCCGCACAAAATTCAGGAAGCGGTAAAAATGGCCAAGGATTTGAACTGCAAAATAATCGTAATTCAGCCACCACGTCTTTTTGATTTTAAATATATTCAGTGGCTTAAAAACGAAATCCCAAAAATCCGCCAAAAAGAAAACATCTCTATTGCTCTAGAAAATGCCCCTTCTGACACATTCTTGGGGATTATTCCGGAACACGCCATGGGTAATATTATCGAAATGAAAAAGTTCAAACACGCTTGTATTGATACTACTCGCGTGGCTCAAAAGCATGATGATCTTATCCGTGTTTATAAAACTTTAAAGAAATTTCTGGTTCACGTTCATCTTTCAAACGTTAAGACCGGCCGCCAATATTTCCTGCCCCAAGAAGGAATTTTGCCACTTGAAAGCTTTTTAACCAAATTGAAGCAGGATAATTATCCTGGCAATGTTTCACTTAAAGTAAATCCTAAATTTTTTGCCTGCGGCGAAGACGAAAAAGTATTAAAAGCTTTAAAAGAAGCCAAACTTTTTTACGACACTTACTTTACCAATGTTAAAGTAATGCCTACAGAGTTAGACACTTCGGAAACAGAATAAACCTTTAAATTTCTTAAAATGAAAAACAAAAACTTCAACAAAAAATCATTTTTTTTGATTGCAGGAATTATTATTGTGACTGCAGGTTTTGCCCTTTTTGCTAACGCCAATTTATTTCAGGGAAATTTATCAATGCGCAATGTGCAAACTGGAGCTGCCGCCCAAAAATTAGTTGATAATTTTTCGTATGATGGCAATTTTGCAGGTGATCCCGATTTTGACGGAGTTTCTGCAAACCAGGATAAATGTGCCGATTTCCCCGCTTATCAAATTTTTAGATTTGCAAAAAATGATTTCACGACCTTTAATGGCCAAAAAATTCAATTAATGAACGTTGGTACAGATGAAAAAGGTATGGTCATGAATTTTAAAATTGGTGGAAGATCCTTTGGAGCCCACATTAATGATCCAGGAGAAAAACCAACTCTTGTACAAGATACCGGCATATCATCACCTTTTACAATTCGTGGCTTATTTGGGACAAATTCCCCAGAGGACGAAGCGATTGTGGTATTAAGCAGCGACGCAAAAGTTGACCCAAGTACTGGCTGCGCAATCAAAAAAACACAGCCACAGGAACTCAATCAAAATAGTCAGATAGATCAAAAGTCAAAATCGAACAAATTGCAACAGTAGCAAAGCCAAAAAAAAGCCCAAAAAAGATTTGACATGGCTTTGATTTCAGATAAAATGGTCTAGCTATCAGATTTGTGCTCTTATTTTAGAGCAGCTTGTGTTGTGGAAGATAGCGAAAGTCAACGACGATAAAAAGCCGGATTTGCTTTATTTGAGCCAAAATTACTCAAATAAACCCGGATGAATCGCAGTAGACTCAAGCTAAATCCCTTCACTTTTTTTTCATATATGGCACAGAAAAAAGTCCAAGCAAAAAAAGCAGCTCCCGCCAAAGGGGCTAAATCTGGCAAATCCAAAAAGGTTAAGGCGCCAAACAATAAAGCGTCTACAACTAAAAAAGCATTAGCAGCCAAGAAATCGGCAGCTAAGCCTTTTAAGAAATTTGTATCAACTATTAAAAAATCTTTAACTAAATCCGTAATGAAATCTAAGCCAAAAAAGGCGGGCAATTCTGCTAAAGCAGCAAAGGGCAAGGTAAAAAAAGCTCCTGTAAAGGCAAGTAAGCCAGCTAAAAAAGTGGTGGCAGCAAAAAAGGCTGCTCCAAAGGCAAAACCTGCAAAAAAAATTGCAGCTAAGCCGGTAAAGGCGGCAAAAGTTCAAAAAGTTAAAGCTGTAAAACCGGTAAAGGCTCAAAAGCCAGAGGTTAAGGTTCCAGCTAAAACCGCAGCTCCGGCTAAGTCTCAAGCGCCAGCCAAAATGGTAGAGCCTAAGGCAGAAAACAAAGCTGCTTCAAATCAAAAAGGGAACCAGAAATCCCCAAAAGAAGAAGCTCGCATGGAAGCGCAACAAAAAATGGTAAAGGCCGCTCAAGAAAAAGTTGGTAAGGCTGTTGCTAAAATGAAGGCGACCTACTCCATGTCGGAAGAAATCTCCAAGATTTTGCCAAAGGAGAACATCATCATGAAGGAAGCTTCCAATCGTAAATATTATGCTAATCGCTTAGATCAAAACGTAGTTCTTCCAAACCTGATTGAAATCCAGATCGATTCTTATCGCTGGTTTTTGGAAGATGGAATCCGTGAATTATTGGATGAAATTACTCCAATTACAGATTTTTCCGGCAAGAAACTGGAACTTCACTTTTTGGAACACTCAATTGGTGAACCAAAATGGGACAGTGAAACCTGCAAAACTAAAAACCTTACTTACGAAGCTCCATTAAAAGTTCACGTTCAATTAATCAACAAGGAATCCGGTGAAATTAAGGAACAAGATGTATTTTTGGGAGGTATCCCCCTCATGACTAACAAAGGTACTTTTATTATCAATGGTATTGAACGCGTAGTTGTGTCTCAGTTGGTTCGTTCTCCGGGTGTATTTTTCTCTAAGAATGCGCTTTCCATTGATTATCACAACGCTAAAATCATTCCAAAGCGTGGTGCATGGCTTGAAATTGAAACCGATAAAAAAGGTATTATTACTGTTAAAATCGACCGCAAACGCAAGATTCCAATCACTTCCCTGCTCCGCGTATTTGGTTACAAGACCGATACGGAAATTTTGGAATTATTTAAAGACGTATTAAATCCAGAAAAAAACTTCATTTTAAACACACTCGAAAAAGACAGCGCCAAGACCGAAGATGAAGCTTACCAAAGCATTTATCGCAAGATTCGTCCTGGTGATCTCGCAACTCCAGAAAACGCGAAGTCACTCATTCAATCAATGTTCTTTGACTATCGCAAATATGATATGGGACCGGTTGCCCGCTATAAATTAAACAAGCGTTTTGGCATAGACGTTCCAAACAACAAAAACTATCACACTTTCCAGGTTAAAGATTTAGTTGAAATCATTAAATATCTCATCAGATTAAATAACAACGAACTTCTTCCTGATGATATTGACCACTTGAGCAATCGCCGCATCCGTGCTGTAGGCGAACTGGTCCAAAACAAATTCCGTGTAGGTTTACTTAGAACTGATCGCATTGCTAAAGACCGCATGACAGTGATGGATCTGGAAACTGTAACTCCAACTCAGCTCATTAACTCTCGTCCAATTACAGCCGCTCTCCGTGAATTTTATGCAAGTTCTCAACTTTCACAGTTCATGGATCAAACCAACCCTCTAGCAGAACTTGCTCATAAACGTCGTCTTTCTGCAATGGGTCCGGGTGGTCTTTCTCGTGAACGTGCTTCGTTTGATGTACGTGACGTGCATCCATCTCACTACGGTCGTATTTGTCCGATTGCCACACCAGAAGGTCCAAACATTGGTCTAGTAGTTCACCTTGCAACTTATGCCCGTGTAAATAAATACGGCTTTATTGAAACTCCTTTCCGTGAAGTTGCCCATTTCTGCTCAAATAAAGCAAAAGAATTGGTTGGCAGAACATTGACCGAAGAAATTATTAATCCAAAAAACAAGAAAGTTGTTGCCAAATCCGGCACTAAAATAGACGAAAAACTGGCTAAGGAAATTGAAAACCTGGACATCCAAAAAATTGCGGTAAAACCATACATTACCAGCAACGTTCGATATTATGATGCCGATGAAGAACGTGGACTTACTATTGCTCAGGCCAACACAGAACTCGGTGAAAAAGGTGAAATCATGGTTTCTCGTGTTTCTGCCCGTGCCAATGGTGAACCAACACTCGCAAATACAGAAGATGTTACTCATATTGACATCTCTCCAAAGCAAATTATTTCAGAAACTACAGCGCTTATTCCATTCTTGGAACATGACGATAACACTCGTGCTTCCATGGGTTCAAACATGCAACGCCAGGCTGTAAGCTTAATTTGTCCAACTGCGCCAGTAGTAGGTACAGGTATGGAAGAATTGGTAGCTAAAAGTTCCGGTCAGGTAACTTTAGCAGAAGACAACGGTATTATTTCTTATGTAGATGCTGAAATTATTATTGTCATCTATGACAATGGTAAAAAATCAACTTACAAATTACAAACATATGAACGCAGTAACCAGGGTACATGTATTCATCAACGCGCGCGTGTAACAAAAGGACAACGTGTAAGTCGTGGTGATGTACTTGCTGATGGTGCCGCTACCGAAAACGGTGAATTGGCACTTGGTCGCAACCTGCTTGTTGCTTACATGGCATGGCAAGGTTTTAACTTTGAAGATGCCGTAATTATTTCTGATCGTGTAGTTAAGAATGGTTATTTTGACTCTGTTCATATTGAAACATTTACAATTGACGTACGCGACACAAAGCTTGGTCCAGAAATTATCACCCGTGATATTCCAAACGTTGGTGAAGCGCGTCTTAAAGATCTAGATGAAAACGGCATTGTACGCATTGGTGCAACCGTTCATGAAGGCGACATTTTAGTTGGTAAGATTACTCCAAAGGGTGAAACCGAACTTACAGCAGAAGAAAGACTTTTACGTGCGATCTTTGGTGATAAAGCCCGTGATGTTAAAGATACATCTCTCCGTCTTCCAGGTGGTGAAGGTGGAAAAATCGTTGGAATCCAGGTTTTCTCCCGCAAAAATAATGACGAACTTCCAACAGGTGTAAATCAACAAATTAAGGTTAGCGTTGCACAGACACGCAAGATTTCTATTGGTGATAAGGTTGCCGGTCGCCATGGTAATAAGGGTGTCATCTCTGTGATCGTTCCAGCGGAAGACATGCCATTTATGCCAGACGGTACTTCTGTTGATATCGTCTTAAACCCACTTGGTGTATCCAGTCGTATGAATATTGGTCAGATTTTGGAAACACACGCAGGTTGGGCAGCAAGCAAAATGGGTGTAACAGTTGCTACACCAGCTTTGAACGGTATTACTACTGATCAAATTACAGAAATGTTAAAGGCAGCTAAACTGCCAGAAGATGGTAAGATTCAACTTTACGATGGTCTTACTGGTGAAGCCTTCGATCACAAATCAACTGTTGGTATAACCTACATCATGAAACTGAGCCATTTGATTGAAGATAAGATCCATGCTCGTTCCGTAGGTCCATACTCACTTGTTACGCAACAACCTCTTGGTGGTAAAGCTCAACATGGTGGTCAGCGTTTTGGTGAAATGGAAGTTTGGGCGCTTGAAGCATATGGTGCAGCTCACACCCTACAGGAAATGCTTACAATTAAATCTGATGATGTATATGGTCGTGCAAAAGCTTACGAATCAATCGTTAAAGGTGAAGCTATTCGCAAACCAAGAACTCCAGAATCATTCAACGTACTTGTAAAAGAACTTCAATCACTTGGTTTAAGCGTAAAACTCCAAATGACCGAAGAAGCAAGATTGCTCGCTGAAGAAGATATTTACACAGCAGAAGAAAGCGAAAAAGAAGAAACAGCAGTTTTGGATGAAAACGATCCAAATCGCCCAGAAGTTGATCCGGAAGTGGAAAAATTAATGCCAAGCGAAGTAGTTGAATCCGAGCTGGATAAAGAAGGAGATCTTGCAGATGAAATCGCTGAAGAACATCGTGAAGAAGAAGATCCAGATATAGATTTTGTAGAAGATCGCGAACCGGGAGAGTTGGAAGAAACCCTGGAACCAACCGCGGAAGATCTTCAAGCAATAGAAGAAATCATTCCAGACGAAGAGTAAACATCTAATCATTAATTTAAATTGAATCATGAGAAGCATTAACAAAGTAATTCTTATTGGAAACCTGACTCGCGACCCAGAAATACGCCAAACTCCAAACGGCCAAAACGTAACCACCTTTGGAATCGCTACAAATCGCGAATGGATCACCCGAGATAACAAAAAACATTCTTTGGCTGAATACCATGATCTGGTCGCCTGGGCAAAACTGGCTGAAATTTGTGCCAAACACCTAAAAAAAGGCAAACTGGTTTACATTGAAGGCTACCTTAAAACACGCAGTTGGGACGCCCCAGAAGGAGTTAAAAAATTCAAAACTGAAATTGTAGTTCAAGACATGATCATGCTGGATAAACGTTCACAGGGCGAAACTACTTCAGAAGATTATATCCCGGAAGAAGAAAATGGCATGTCACTTTCTACTCCAGACATTAACGATGAGCTGGATTTAGGCACTAAATTAAGTAAAAAACCAGCGGTGTCTGAAAGATCTGAACCAAAACCTGAAAGAACATTTTCAGCTCCAGTCGAAAAAGAATCAGAACCTGTCGGTGTAAGCCAAGCTTCTAACACTCCAAGTCCACAAAGTCTAAGCATAGACGACGACCTTGGATTGTAATCCTACTAATTATAATTATTAATTCTTAATTAACTAAAATGAACGTTACCCCTGTCGAAAACAAGAAAGATACAATCATCGATACGTTCGATGCGATTTCTGTTTCGGTGGCTTCTCCTGAAGAGATCCTTGCTTGGTCTCATGGTGAAGTTAAAAAACCGGAAACAATCAACTATCGCACCCAAAAACCGGAACGCGACGGTCTTTTCTGTGAGCGCATTTTTGGACCTACCAAAAACTGGGAATGTTATTGCGGCAAATATAAGAGAATTCGTTACAAGGGTGTTATTTGTGAAAAATGTGGAGTTGAAGTAACACGTTCATCAGTAC
>CAZOQT010000035.1:0-11837 GCA_964582265.1 uncultured Candidatus Peribacteria bacterium | reverse complement strand
GGCTACATTAGTGGCACAGTTCCATTTGAAGTTAAATTTGATGGCTCTTTGAGCAAGGAAGAAAATGGTACAATTGTTGACTACAAATGGGATTTTAATGGAGATGGTGTAGACGATGCCGCAGGTAAACAAGCAACTTATGTTTACAAAGAAGTTGGAACATTTAATGCCACTTTGACTGTAATTGATGCTCAAAATAAAAAAGCGAGTACAATAATTGTAGTTAAGGTAGCGCCACAAGGGTTGCAGGCCAGAATTAGTTCCGAACCTGTTGAAGGTGTTGTGCCTTTAACTGTGACCTTTGATGCTTCTGGCTCCAGCTATCCAACCGGCAAAATCGTCAGCTATGAATGGGATTTTGGTGATGGTAGTCCAAAACGCATTGATGTTTCTAAAGTAACTTATAAATACACACAAATTGGCACTTTTAATGCTAAGGTAACAGCAATTGCCTCCGATAATTCAAAATCAACCGCAACTGTACCGGTAAATGTCCGTCCAGTGCCATTAAAGGCTTGCTTTGAGCCAACAACTAGCACAGGCGCAGCACCATTGACTATTGAATTTGATCCACATTGTTCAACGGGCACGATTGCCAAATACAGTTGGGATTTTGGCAATGGTCAAAGCTCTAAAACCAGAAAACCAACCCATACATTTGTGGCTCCAGGTAGCTACGAAGTAAAGTTGGAGGTGTCTGATTCATCAAACGTCATTGATACATTCAGCATGAATATTTTAGTGACTGGTACCCTTTAATTAATTAACAAAAAAACATGAACAGGAAACAGAAAAAAGTTATGCAGGTAGTTGGGATTGTTATGGTGGCAAGTATTGTCATGAGCATGATTTTGCCATTTTTGGTAGGAGCTAATTAGTAATGAACCCGGTTTCGCATGTGTAAAACAAAGGCTAAAACAACTAAAAACGTTGTTAAAAAGCCCAAAAAATGCTAAAATAAAAAGATTTAAAAATAAAAATTAACACCAAAAAAATATGGATCCAGTAAATAACCCAAATGCCGGGGATGGCATGTCTGGTCAAACAAACCCAGGATCAAACCCAGAATCAAAGTCCGCAGCTAATTCTGACTCCGGGCTATTTAATCTTGGGCAGGATCTGACACCAGCAACGCCAGCTGCCTCATCAACTGTAGCCCCAGCTGCCGCTGCGGAATCAACTTCATCTGTTCCTACTGTCACAGACGATTCAGCTAAATCCGAGGTGGTAAAGTTGGATGACCAAAAACCGGTAGAGGCAGTAAAGCTAGAAGACTCTAAGTCTATTGCGGACACAGCCAAATCTTCATCAGCTGCAACTGATTCAAAGCCAGCCAAAGCAGTTGAGGAGGTAGTTGCAAATTTAGGCTCAACTTTTACACCAACAGATTTAACGCTAACCGAGCTTACATCGCCCCCAGAAGCTCAACCAATGTCTAAATTAAAAATTGCCCTGATTGTTGCAGGTGTAGTTTTAGTTATTGGCGGAGTTGCCGCTGCAGTTTTATTTAGAAGCAGCAATAAAAATTTAAAAGGTGATTTAAGCGAAGCTACGCGCACTGGGGTTGTAACCAGCCCAGCCAGCCCTGTTTGTGGAGATGGCTATTATTCCGTGGTAAATTCCAATGTCACAAATGGATCTTTACTTGGTGGAAATTTAAGTCTGGTTTCTCTTCAAAATACACGAACTAATTCCTCACAGGCTAAAGCGCCTGATCTTGCCACCAGCAACAACATTGCAAAAGATAATGGATTAACTGTGCAATCGCCTGCTAATACCAATATTTCTAATCCAGATATTAAAATTGTTTCTGGATCACCAGCTGCTGCAGATACTTCGGACAAGTCTGTTTCTGCCGGAGTAATAGACACGGGCGCGGGATTAAATTCTCCAAATCCTAGCATTTCAAATACTGAACTACAGGTTTCTCCTGTAAAAACAATAACTCCAAATCCATCAGCAGATAGTAATGCTTGTATTCCATTGCCATTAAATAATTGTGATTCAATCAAGCAATTGCATGACAACTTGGATAATTACAAGATGAATGATGTAACCAAGAAGCAGCTAAATGATAAATACGCTGCTTGTTTCCCAGCGCAAATGGCTAATATTAATACTCCTGGACTAAATATAAAACCCGTATGTGACGTTACTACAGGCAGTTTTGAAGTTCAAATTAAGGACGTAAAGATGGATGCGTCGGGTTCTTATCCTGTAATACGCACGGATTGCTACAATTGTGACTCACTAAAAATTCAAATTACCTCACTCGAAGCAAAGGCAAACAAAACAGAGTTAGAAATAAAGGAATTGGCATCTTTAAAAAGCACTCAGCTTACAAACTGTCCAGTTGTTGGTGATAACCTTTGTAAAAATTATACACAGGATGTAAAGACTGCATACAGTGCAGCCAAATGGGTAGATTACTACAAGGCTCTAATTAAATTAATGGATGAACCAAAATGTACAAACATGGATCGTTGCCGCTTATTAAGGATAGAAATGGCAACTGCTAAGGACATTTTAAGTAAATTAGAAACAGCCAAGGCTCCTACTACAGATATCAACTTTATGAAAAATGAAATTACCAACATCACCAAAAAAATGATTGATGCTGGTTGTGTTAAGGTTGAAGACACCTGTAACGAAATAGCATCATCAATAACAAAGCGCACACAAACTTCGGCTTTGTCTGATCTTAGGATCACTAGCAGAATTGATAGCAGTATTTTGGGAGGTATCATTAACTTAGGTTCAATTCCTGAAATTTCTGATGCTCAACTATTTACAGATGATTCAAATTTCACTGTTAATTTTTGCCCAAAACCTCAAGAGCCAAAAAATCCAAATACTACCACTTTAGAAAAGCCAAGCTTTACAATTCAACAATTAAATTGCACTACAATTTTAGATAAGAAGGCAGCAGGAGATGCGCTTACCACAGCAGAAAGTGAATTTTTAATTGATAATAAATGTTTCAGAGATCAGGTGGTTACGGATCAAGGACGTGTCTCAAGAGATTCAAATACTGATACCAATACTCTGACACAAGAGACAAGAGATATTATGAGCTGCGATTCCATCCAGCAAAAAATTGATGCAGGTGGACCAAAAGCCATGACTTCAGCCGAAAAAGTATATTATGATTCTTTATGTGCAGGTGACACTCCAAGAGTTGCAGATGCGGCTCGAGAAGTGACAACATTTGCTGACGCGCCAACTAGTGCTCCAGTGGCACCCACAGAAGAAGATACTGATCAGGGCAGCACCCCTCGTTCAGCGCAAACTAGTGCCCCAGTGGCACCCACTGGCAGCCAAGCAGCAAATGATGGACTAGGTAATGGTACAGAAATTGTCCTAACTGCTGGAAGTACATCAATTTTTGAGTCCAGCGCTCCAGCCCCTGCTCCAACCGGTGTTTCTGTGAATTACGAAACAGTAGTTACTCCTGATGGCAAGACCACACAGCGTGTACTTTACGGAGCTGCAGATCAACCATTACCACCAACATTAACCCAAACCGGTACTGCAGATTATGTCTACTTGCTTGCACTATTGCCGCTCGCAGCTTTATTAAGAAAAAAGTTGGCTAAATAAAGATACTAAAAAATAAGATAGCTAAAAGAGCCTCCCGAACGAGGCTCTTTTATTTTATTAGCAAATATGATTCAACGTTGACTTTCAGCCGGTTTTTGTTAGATTTAGTGGGCGCATTTACAAGGCACATATAAGATTTGTGCATTTAAGTGAGGCACACTGGGGATTCGCCAAGTGGTAAGGCACCGCCCTTTGGAGGCGGCATTCGGGGGTTCGAATCCCTCATCCCCAGCCAGTGAGATGTATTCCAATATTGGCTCTGAGCAAAACTACGGCGGCGCCTCTGCGCTAAACCGCTTTGACTTTTAAATACCTCAAAATATCATCTGGTTCATTTGCCGTGACCACGCGGTTATTTTGGCTATTTCCAGTTTGGTGATTCCCGTTATTTAAAGTAGTTATTGGGGCTCCCGAAATTGTTGTATTTTTTTGTGCCACTTTTACTGGGGAAAGTCGAAGAAGGCGATCAAGATGTTCTTTTTTGGGCATTCCATAAGCGGCATAAATAGCTCGACAGCCATATCTTTCTGCCAAGGCCATGTCTTTTTTAGGATTATCCCCAATAATCAAAACTTGCCGTGCAATTTGATCAACTGTCGTTTTAAAAATCGTTTCAAGATCAGAATGTGGTTTTTCTAATGGCGATATAAATGTGGGGAAATCCGCATCATATCGCCCAGCTTTTTTACGTTCCAGAAATTTCTTAGGCAAATCCTCAATCACGACCCCTGCCATGGCATAAACATCTTTTATGAAGGGATCAAGCTTGAAATGCTTAACACGCATTTTAGCCTGAAATTCGGGTGCGTCAGTTATTATTCTTATACGCTTTCCGCATTCATGCAGAGTTTTAATGACTTGTTTCATCCCCTCGTAAAGGTGCAAGTGTTCTCGTCTTGCTTCACTAAAAGCTTTATGAACCTTATGGATAAGTTCATCTCGATTATAACCCGGAACTGATTTAAAAAATCCAGCAGCTTCCAATCCTTGAATTAGATCTTCACGTTCCATTGTTCCTGCCATGGTGTAAAACTGTTTCATAGCGGCAGCGACCTCGGATTCGGGCTTTTTAGATTCTTCTACTATGCATTTAAGCATTGCGTCATAACCATGAGCGGCATATGTCACCCAGTCCCAAATGGTGTTGTCTCCATCAAAAGCAACATCTGTTATTTCCGTCATAACTTCGGGTCCCCAGACATCGTAATCAAGTTCGGTTTTAGAAGTTTCCATAGTCAAAACTTAGAAGTTTCTGTCCTGCATCTTATCGCTACCTGCCCTAATTGCAAGCTTAAAGAGCTGTTTGTCTCAGCTATTTAAATAATGAAATATCTTTGCTCCAATTTTGTAGTAATATGTTGAAGGCATTCCGCTAATACTGTTTGCATGAAAACTAACCATGCTCAACTTAGTGATGAGCAAGTCGCTTTACTGGTGCAACAAGGAGACAAAGAAAAATTTGCGTTATTAATGGATCGATACGAAAAAAAACTTTTTCGCTACGGACAAAAATTTCTTTATAACCAAAATAATACCGAGGATCTGCTTCAGGAAGTATTTTTAAAAGCCTATCAAAACATAAGAAGCTTTGACGCATCTCAAAAATTTTCTTCCTGGGTTTACCGCATTGCGCATAACGCCTTCATCAACGAACTCAAAAAAAAATCCAGTAACAGACTATATTTTTTTGATTTTGATACGCTTATCCCGCATCCTCACTATGAAGATGATACTGCCCAGGAACAAGATCGCCAGAAAATGCGAAAAGTGATTGAAGAAGGTCTTAAAGAGCTGCCACCACATTACCGCGAAATAATAATTCTTTTTTATTTGGAAGAGCTGAGCTACAAAGAAATTGCCGATATCTTGCATATTCCTGCCGGTACCGTGGGAATTCGCTTACAAAGAGCCAAAAAGCAGCTAAAAAAATCTCTCCCCGCAAATTTACAAAACGATTATGCCTAATCAAAACTCTAACAATTCGCATCAGGAAAGCAAAGAGACAGCACAGCACAATGCTGAACTGAAGCCCCAAAACACAGTGCTGCAAAAAATCCGCACCGGGGAGGTGCAAATGAGATCAAAAGCTTATTTCATTTCTAAATTTGTGCTTTTGATTATTGTGGGAGTGGCGGTTTTACTTACGTCTTCATTTTTATTTAGTTTTATTTTATTCAGCATTAAGGCAAGCGGAAGAATGTTTTTGCTTGGATTTGGACTCCCAGGATTGCAGTTGTTTTTTATGTTATTTCCATGGAAAGTTTTACTAGTGGACGCCATTTTAATGTTGATTTTAGAATGGCTGGTTAAACATTTTCAGTTTGGTTATAAAAGGCCATTTATTTATCTTTTATCTGGAATTTTAATGATCAGCGTGGTTGCAGGCATTATTATTAATGCCACGCCTTTACATAATTTATTATCGCGATCTGCTAAAGAAAAGCACTTACCGCCCATGGTTGCTCCTTTTTATGAACATGTCAGGAGACCATCTGATAATCGTGAATTTGTGAAAGGTACGATTATTGAATTTAAGGGAAACGAACTTACACTTAAGCCGGATGAAGATAATGTTATCTTGCTTAAGGTTCTTCTGCCTCCTCCCATAATTAGAAGAAGTGATTTCCAGATTGGCGATGAGATTTTTGTGGCAGGAGATTTACGCGATGGACAAATTTTTGCTTTTGGCATTAAAAAAGTTGACCCTAATTTAGAAAATTAATCATTAACAGCCTAAATTCGCACTCATATGAAAGACCGCATAATTCAATTTGTTAAGAATCTCCCCAAGCGCAAAGGTCTCCTGGCAATTATTATTATAGTTCTAATTGGAATTATTTATTTCGGATTTAAAGCAAAAGGTGGAACGGAAGAAATTAGCTATAATTTATCGTCTGTTTCCAAAGGTACACTAATTACCTCTGTTTCTGGTTCGGGGCAGGTTACCATTTCTAAGCAAGTTGATTTAAAACCAAAAGCTTCAGGTCAGATTATATCTGTAAACGTAAAAAAAGGAGATAAAATCAAAACAGGTACTGTCATTGCTAAAATCGATCCAAAGGACGCAAATAAAAATATTAGAGATGCCGCCTTGAATCTTGAGAGTGCAAAAATTTCACTTGAGAAACTCAAAGCATCAGCTTCCGCTAATTCATTATTGCAGGCGCAAAATGCATTACAGACTGCAAAGGATAACCTGGCAAAGCTAAAGTTAAGTCAGGAAAGCAATGTTCAAAAGTCTCAGGACGCAAAACAAAAGGCAGAAGATGCAATAACCAAGGGGTATGAAGATGCTTATAACAATATTGCCGATGCTTTTTTGGATTTGCCAACGATCATCACTGAACTTTACGATATATTGTATAGTACTGAAATAAGCACTAGCACTCCAAATTTAGGGCAAGGTGGCATGTTTAACGTGACAACATTAATGAATCAAACAAATGTAGAGGATCGTGATGAATTACAGCCGGTTCAGGTCATTGCCGAAGCTGATTATAAGACTGCACGTGAAAAATATGATGTAAATTTTACAAATTATAAAAATTCAACCAGATACGCAAACAAGGAACAAATAGAAACTTTACTGGAAGAGACACTGGAGACTACAAAAAGCATTGCGCAAGCCGCAAAAAGTGAAAGCAATTTTTTAGATACCTGGGCGGATTTGCGTTCAAAACATGATTGGGTGGTTTTTGATAAAGTAAAAACTTACCAAACAAATTTAAGTACTTATATCGGTCAAACCAATAATCATTTAATTAGTTTGCTATCCACCAAAACCACATTAAAAGATAATGCAGATGCCGTAGCCAGTGCCGAAAGAGACTTGAAGCAGCTAAGCCAAAATAACCCGCTTGATATTGCTACTTCTGAATTAACAATTAAGGATAAGGAAATCGCCTTGGCTGATCTTCAGGATGGTTCTGACCCTCTGGATATCAAAGCACAGGAATTAACAATTCAACAAAGAAAAAATTCGCTGGAAGATGCTCAATCAGCTTTGAGTGATTACTCAATAACGGCACCTTTTGATTGTATAGTAGCGGACGTCAATGTGGTAAAAGGTGATACTGCTTCAACTGGAACAGCTGTGGCAAGTTTGATCACGGATCAATTACTTGCAGATATTTCCCTCAATGAAGTTGATATAGCAAAAATTAAACTTGGACAAAAAGCGACACTAGAATTTGACGCCTTAGATGGTGTCACAATCACTGGAGCAGTTGTAGAGATGGATAGTGTGGGCACAACAAGCCAAGGGGTAGTTACATACAATGTAACCATTGCTTTTGATGTTAGTGACGACGGCATTAAACCTGGCATGAGCGTTAGCGCAAGTATTATTACTGACGCAAAACAGGATGTGCTTTTAGTGCCAAATGCAGCTGTAAAAACGCAAGGTAATTATTCTTATGTTGAAGTTTTTGATAGCACGACAATCAAGAATGCCAAAGTAAACTCAGATGGTGGGATAATAACTTTAAAAACACCAACTCGAAAAGAAATAACCAAGGGGGCATCCAATGATACAAATACTGAAATTTCTGGTGAAAATGTCAAAGAAGGGGATCAAGTTGTAATCAAAACTTCTAGCTCTAAAAAGGTAACTAACTCAACTTCCAGTTCTGGCTTTAGACTACCTGGAGTCAGTGGCGGATCACCTGGAAGATAAATAAGCGTTTAAGCAAATGATCGAAATAAAAAATATTACCAAAACATATGTCACAGGGGACATAGAAACTCCTGTATTAAAAGGGATTTCCTTTAAGATCAACGATGGCGAATTTGTCGCAATCATGGGGCCATCCGGCTCGGGAAAATCTACTTTAATGCACATTTTGGGAGCTTTGGATTCGCCCAGCAGTGGCGAATATTTACTTGATGGGCATGATGTCTCCAAGCTTAACGATGATGAATTGGCAGACATTAGAAGATCCAAAATAGGGTTTGTTTTTCAGGCTTTTAATTTGCTCCCTAGAGCTACGGTTTTTAGGAATGTTATGTTACCGCTTGTTTACGCCGAGGTCCCAGAAGCGGAGCGTCTTGAAAAGACCAAAAAGGCCTTGTTAGCAGCAGGCCTGGACGAGGATCGCTGGTATCACCGGTCCAACCAGATTTCGGGTGGACAGATGCAGCGTGTAGCTATTGCCAGGTCCTTGGTCAACAACCCATCAATTATTCTGGCTGATGAACCAACTGGAAATTTGGACACCAAAACCGGTGAAATTGTAATGGGAACCTTTCAGGAACTTAACGCAAAACACGGTCATACAATTATTTTAATTACACATGAACTTGATGTGGCCCAGCACGCAGATCGTATTATTCTGCTAAGAGATGGCATAATTGTGGAAGATAAAAAAAATACCCATCAAAAGATTATTAAGAAAAGCCATTTTCACGCTAGTGATAAAGCCTCAAATAATCCCCATTCTGCATGATGATATCCGATTTATTTAGCGAAACCTATGCCGCAATTACTGTTAATAAAGCACGCACGGCTCTAACCATTCTTGGCATTGTGATTGGAATAGGTTCCGTAATTGCCATGGTGGCAATTGGGCAAGGTGCCCAGAGTTCAATTGAATCCAGCATTCAGTCTATTGGTTCAAATTTGATCATAGTAACACCTGGTGCTCAACGTGGCGCAGGTATTCAGGTAAGCTCCGGAAGAGGCAGCGCCCAAACCTTAACTCAAGATGATGCGGCAGCCATTAATAAAGTAACTAATGTTGCGGCTGTTTCCCCGGAAATTTCTCGTCGCTACCAAGTGACAGCAAAGGGACAGAATACAAACACTCAAATTATTGGCACAACGCCTGCTTATCCTACTGTGCGTAATGTGGAAGTAGAAGAAGGATCATTTATTACCGATCAAAATATCCGCAGCTTGGATAAAGTTGCTGTGCTTGGCCCCACCACTCGCGATGATTTGTTTGGTGAAAATGCTGAAGATGTTATTGGTCAAACAGTACGCATTAATAAAATTGATTTTAAGGTTATTGGTATAACTAAAGCTAAGGGTGGTACCGGTTTTTCAAATCCAGATGATGCCATATATATTCCAATTTCCGCAGCAGCCAAGTTTTTGGCAGGGAATACATATGTAAGCACGATTTATGTTCAGGCAAGCGATGCAACCATTTTAGCAGAAGTCCAACAGCAAATTACAGAACTACTTCTTGAGCGTCATAAGATCTCTAATCCTCAATTAGCCGACTTTAGCACTATAAATCAGGCAGATATTGTGGCTACGGCTTCCGCTGTAACAGGCACATTTACTATTTTGCTGGCTGCCATCGCAGGGATTTCTTTGTTGGTAGGAGGAATCGGCATTATGAATATGATGCTTACCACAGTCACAGAACGAACGCGTGAAATTGGATTGCGTAAAGCAATTGGTGCCAGAAAATCTGATATTAGCATTCAATTTTTGACAGAATCCATAATGCTAACATTCATGGGCGGAGTACTAGGTGTGCTTTTAGGCTGGTTGATATCCCTTGCGGTTACCGTTTTCGCGGGCATAAATACAAGTATTTCATTGTCTTCAGTTTTATTGGCTTTTGGAGTATCTGCAGGAATAGGGATTGTTTTTGGTTATTATCCAGCACGTCGTGCCGCAGGATTAAACCCAATTGAAGCATTAAGATACGAATAAAATCATAAAAATTACTAATTACTAATTCTTAATTCCTAATTACATGAAAAAATACATTGCTCCCGTTTTAATTACTGCAGTAGTTGTAGGTGGATTATCTTTTTATGGTGGAATGCAGTATCAGCAAAGTGCTCAAACCGCACAAAGATCCCAAAGGATGCAGCAATTTGGCGCAATGGGCGGGCAAGGTGGGCCAGGGGCCTTTGGCGATTTTGGCGGGGGCAGCGGTGCAGGTATTCAGGGACGAAACGCACAAGGTGGCCTAATTAACGGTGAAATTATCAGCCAGGATGACAAAAGTATCACTGTAAAAAATCGCGACGGTGGTTCAAAAATAGTTTTCTTTTCTGGTACAACCAGTATTGTTAAAACTGTTGATGGGGTCACGGCTGATTTAGCAAATGGAAAAAATGTTTTAGTAGTGGGCACAACCAATTCAGACGGTAGCGTTACAGCTCAAAATATTCAAATCCGCCCATCTGCACCCGCAAACGTGACTAATGTTGGTAACTCAACTCAGGCTAACACCAGTTCTACTCAGTCCACACAAGATACAACAGCCAAAAACTAATTATCCAAATTGAACAATATGAATAAATTTAAAAAATACTTTTTATACGCCCTTTTTGATGCAAATCTGTTGGCAGTAGTAATTTTTTGGTGGATGGGATCCGGCAGCCTTTTAGAGTCAAGCAATTTGGCATTTGTGCTCTTGGCTTTAGGTAGGCTGACTGGTGTTCTAGCAGTATATTTTGTTTTATTGCAGTTTGTATTAATGGGACGCGCGGTTTGGATAGAGCAGCTGTTTGGGCTAGATAAATTGGCGCGCGTCCATCGACTAAATGGCTATTTGAGTATGTTATTCATTATTTTGCATCCGGTCTTATTAACAATATCTTATGGTCTTATGGGAAAGTTGGGATACTTTGCGCAGTTCATTAAATTTTTAAAAAGCGACGATTTATTACAAGCCTTCATTGCTGTCATATTTTTTGTAGCTGTTGTGTTTCTTTCTATTTACATTGTGAGAAGGCATTTGAAGTACGAAAGCTGGTATTTTGTCCACCTCCTTACCTACGTTGCTGTGATTTTGGCCTGGGAACATCAACTTGAAATGGGAGGAGATTTTCTTTCTAATCCGATTTTTGTTTATTATTGGTATTTGCTTTATGCGTTTGTCTTTGGAAATGTATTGCTTTTCCGTTTTCTTAAGCCAATTTTAGCTTTTTATAAGCATCAATTTATTATTCAGAAAGTAGTGCAGGAAACTCCAAACGCAGTTTCCATATTTATAACAGGTAAAGACTTGGACTCATTTAAGGCTGATCCCGGACAGTTTTTTATTTTTCGGTTTTTGACAAAGGAATTTTGGTGGCAAGCACATCCATTTTCATTATCAGCTGTGCCAAATTCCAATTATCTAAGAATCACCATAAAAAACTGTGGAGATTTTACCCAAAAGGCCAATCAGTTAAAAAAAGGCACTAGAGTTTTTATTGAAGGTCCATACGGCATTTTTAAAGAAAAAAAAGATCCAAATACCAAATATCTTTTTATTGCTGGAGGTGTAGGC
>CAZOQT010000034.1:4952-12068 GCA_964582265.1 uncultured Candidatus Peribacteria bacterium | reverse complement strand
AATATTGATGAAGCTGTTAGTCTTTTAAAGAAGACTGCAACAACCAAATTTGATGCAAGTTTGGAAGTTCATCTAAGACTTGGCGTTGATCCAACTCACGCTGATCAAATGGTTCGTTCCACAGTGGCATTGCCACACGGTACAGGTAAAGAAGTTCGTGTAATTGCTTTTGTGGCTGAAGATAAAGCTAAAGAGGCTAAGGAAGCAGGTGCGATCAAGGCTGGTATGGAAGAAATAATCGAAGAAATTCAAAAAGGATTTTTGGATTTTGATGTTGCGGTTGCGACTCCAGATGCCATGAAGAGCCTTGCTAAAGTTGCCAAAATTTTGGGTACAAAAGGTTTAATGCCAAACCCAAAAGCTGGAACGGTTACTACAGAAATCGCTAAAACAATTAAAGAAATTAAGAAGGGTAAAGTTGAATACCGCACAGATAAACAGGCTCAAATCCACCAGATTTTTGGTAAGGCTTCCTTTACTGAAGACCAAATTAAAGAAAATTTAAAGGCTTTCTTAAAGGCGATTGTTGATACAAAGCCAGCAACAGTAAAAGGCACTTACATCAAAAACATTGGTGTAGCTACAACTATGGGTCCAGGCGTTAGACTAGATGTTAGCAAGGTAATGGCGGAGTTGAAGTAATTGGTTTGTATTGAGAATGGACGCACGATGAAATTTAAAGAGAGCTCAGTGATGGGCTCTCTTTTTTGATTTAATTATTTTCTGCGCCTTGCGGACCGCATTTATTGTAGATCAGATCCTGGAAGTTGGTCTGGCCTTCCTCGAACATCAATTTGTATTGCTGGCCATTTTTGCATTTAACTTGAATGATATTATTCCCCACTGTGGTAGTTTTTTCTACATTGCCTGCTTTTTCCAGCTGGCGAATGTTGGCATCCATACTGCCACGTCCGCTTAAAATGTAATACGCGAGTGCGATTAAGCCGATAATGACGGCTAAAATCATGGGTGACCAGTGTTTTAATTTTGCGTCCATTTGTTTGATTTATTATGGAATATCGACTGCCTTTTGCGGTTCCAGCTTGATTTGCTCTAATTCAAGAGCTCGTCTGAGTGAGGTCAACGCAACTTCCAATTGCGAATCATCCGGTTCCTGAGTTGTGAGGCGTTGAAACATAAGCCCAGGAAAAGTAACTATTTTTACAAAAGGATGTTCCGCATGCTTTGCGCTCCATCTTAAAACCTCGTAAGAAACGCCAGCAATTAGCGGTAAAAACAGCACGCGCACTAAGAAATTCATATAAAAATCTGTCTGCCGAGGCACAAAAGTGTAAATCAAAATACTCAATAAGAAAACAACCAAAATAAAACTGGTACCGCAACGAGGATGAAAACGAGTCTGTTTTTTTGCATTTTCAACGGTTAATTCCAGTCCTTTTTCATAGGCAAAAATGGATTTATGCTCAGCTCCATGATATTGGAACACGCGATGCATGCTCTTGGTTAAGCCCATAAGCCCAATATAAAGCACAAAAAGGGCGGTCTTAATGATGCCGTCGATCAAATTATATAAAATATAATTATTGTTTACGATGGAAAACTGTTTACTTAAAAAGTCGGTTACAGAAAGTGGAATGAATTTAAAAAGAAAAAGGCTAAAACCAAGCGCAATGATCATTGAAATCACAATTCCAATTGTACTGCCGATCCCAGTTTCATTGGCCTTGTTGGTTTGTGATTCTTCTTCAGTCTCCATGCTTTCCGCAGAGGAAAAATTTATAATTCGCATGCCAATTATCATCATTTCTACAAGGTTTACCACTCCCCTAACAAAGGGTATTCCAAGCAATTTAATGCGCGCGGCAATGCCCTGAAATTTTTCTTCTTTTAATTTAATTTCCCCTTTTGGTTTGCGGACTGCGACTGTAATAAAATTGGGCGAGCGCATCATGACGCCTTCAATTACGGCTTGTCCGCCAACGGCAAAATCAAATTTGGGAAGAGGAGCGGTGTGCTGTTTGTTCATTTGGATTTCTTAATCTTTATTGATTCCTGCACATTTTAGCATAATCTTGCGAGGCCTCCACAGTGAAAAAACCTTCGATCTAAAATTCCCATGAAATTGTTTGAGGTCATTTAAAATTTGATGTACTTTGTGACCAAGCTTAAAATCACTCCATGAAAGTCACTCTAAAACGCCTTGATCCCGACCTCCCTCTGCCAAAATATGAAACTGATGGCTCTGTTGGGTTTGATCTTTTGGCGCGCACAGATACAGAAATTGCACCTGGCAAGGCGGCTTTGATTCCGGCAAATATAATTGTAGAAGTTCCACGCGGGTACATGTTAATGGTGGCTTCGCGCAGCTCACTGCCACGCAAAAAAGGGCTTTCTACTCCGCATGGACTGGGCATTATTGATCATGATTATTGCGGTCCGACTGATGAAATTCATGTACAGGTTTATAATTTTACGGATGCGCCGGTTATGGTTAAGCGTGGAGAAAAAATTGCTCAGGGTGTGTTTGTGCGGGTCGATAAATTTGAGTGGGATGAGGTGGCGGAGATGCGTAGTCCTAGTCGCGGCGGATTTGGAAGCACTGGGGGGTATAATTAGTTAGTAATTAATAATTAGGAATTAGTAATGAAGGGCAAATTTATTACCATTTACGGCATCAATAACATTGGGAAGTCCACCCAGGCAATAAAGTTGATTGATAGGCTTACACAAGCCAATATCGATGCGGTACTTTTAAAGTATCCGATTTACGATTTGGAGCCGACCGGTCCGATAATCAATCAAATCCTAAGAAACTCAGAAAAGCAGCAGATCAGTGAAACTGAACTTCAAACCCTTTTTACCCAAAATCGCAAGGATTTTGAGCCACAACTAAAAAAAATGTTGGAAGATGGCACAGTGGTAATCGCGGAAGATTACACCGGAACTGGCATTGCCTGGGGAACCGCTAAAGGCCTGGATTTAGACTGGAGTGAAAATTTAAATAAAGATTTACTGCGTGAAGATTTAGCGATTTTGCTTACAGGACAGCGCGATTTAAGGGCTCAGGAAAAACGACACATTCATGAACAAAACGAGCCGCTAGTAAAAAAGGTTGCAGAAAATTTGCTGACACTGGCCCAAAAATATGGCTGGAAAATTATTCAAATTCAGCCAAAAATGGAGGACACAAGCGACCTAATTTGGGAGACAGTAAAAAAATTCTTACATAAATTGTAAAAGGCGCAAAAAATGGCTTGTAAACATTAAAAAAGCGTGTTAGCATCTAAGCGCTTTCGGAAAAACTCACAAAAAAGGATTCGAGTTTACTTACCATTTATCTTTTGTCTTCCATGCACCTCCTGGATGGAAAAAAAGTCTCCGCTGAGATCTATCAAAATCTCCACGGGGAAGTTTTAAGTTTAATTAAAAAGGGTATCACCCCAAAACTGGTAATAATTTTAGTAGGTGACGACGCCGGTTCCGAGTCTTACATAAGGCAAAAAGTGAAGGCTTCTGAAATTGTAGGAATTGACTCAGAAGTCATCCGCCTTAAGCCAGAAGAGGTCACAACACAAAGCTTGATCGAGATGATTCACAAAATGAATCTGGACCCAAAAATTCATGGAATTTTGGTGCAACTTCCTGTTCCAGATCATGTTTATGTGCCGGAAATTTTAAAGGCAATCGACCCAAAAAAGGACGTTGATGGTTTTACGGCTTACAACATTGGCAAAATGTTTTTGAGCAAAGAGTTTGAAGATCTGGTTCCATGCACTCCTGCTGGCGTAATCAGGCTGCTTGAGTATTATAAAATTCCGGTTGAAGGCAAAAATGTGGTGATGGTAGGCTCAAGCAATATTGTGGGCAAGCCAATGGCAGCCATGCTAATGAATCGTCGAGCAACTGTTACAGTTTGTAACAGTAGAACTAAAAATTTAAGTGCGCACACTCGTGAAGCAGAAATCTTGATTGTGGCCGTAGGAAAGCCAAATTTAATTACTGCAGACATGGTTAAAGATGACGCAGTGGTAGTTGATGTAGGCATGAACAGAAACGCAGAAAACAAACTTTGCGGTGATGTAGACTTTGAAAGTGTCAGCAAAAAGGCATCCTTTATTACACCTGTTCCTGGTGGATGTGGCCCGATGACTGTGGCGATCTTAATGGAAAACATGATTCGCGCAGCTAAAAGGAGCTTGGCAAAATAATTTTCGGGAAATCACTAATTACTAATTCTTAATTACTCATTCTATGTGTGGAATCCTCGGTATTATGGCAAATGAACCGGTTGCACAACACCTGTTTGATGGACTCACTGTTTTACAGCATCGCGGGCAAGACTCTGCGGGGATCATGACTTTTGAGGATCATTTTCACCTAAAAAAGGGAAATGGCCTGGTTAGAGACGTTTTCCACACAAAAAACATGATGCGCCTTAAAGGTAATATGGGTATTGGTCATGTGCGTTATCCAACTGCGGGTAGCAGTGACGCGGGTGAAGCACAGCCATTTTATGTTAACTCCCCTTTTGGACTTTCGCTTATCCATAACGGAAATTTGACCAATTACGATGAACTAAAAGAAGAAGTTCTGCACAAAGATTTGCGTCATTTGAATACAAAATCGGACTCCGAACTTTTGTTAAATGTTTTGGCAACCGCTTTGCGCGGTCTTAAAACGACTGTATTAACTCCACCTAAAATTTTCAAGGCGATGGAAACAGTTTTTAAGCGTTTAAAAGGCAGTTACTGCGTAATTGCCATGATTGCCGATCACGGTATTTTGGCTTTTCGCGATCCTTACGGCATCCGCCCATTGAGTTTTGGAAAAAGAAGCCATCCAATAATGCCAGAATATATCATTGCTTCAGAAAGCGTGGCAGTTGATTCTTTGGGATTTGATTTTGACAGTGACATTCAGCCTGGCGAAGTACTTTTTATTGATATGAAGCGCAAAGTACACCGCAAACAAGTAGCTAAAACCAAGTGGGCTCCATGCATTTTTGAACATGTGTACTTAGCTCGTCCTGATTCAATTCTGGATAATGTCAGTGTTTATAAAACCAGAATGCGTATGGGAGTTAAACTTGCTCAACAGATCAAAAAAGCCAAACTGGATATTGATGTGGTTGTGCCGATTCCGGATTCTTCACGCAGCGCGGCTCAATCGCTAGCGGCGGAATTGGGTGTAAAATACCGTGAAGGTCTGGTTAAAAACCGTTACATTGGACGAACATTTATTATGCCGGGGCAGGAAATTCGCAAAAAATCCATCCACTATAAATTGAATGCTATCAAATTGGAGCTTAGGAATAGAAATATTTTATTGGTTGATGATTCAATTGTGCGTGGAAATACTTCAAAGCGCATTATTCAAATGGTACGTGATGCAGGAGCTAAAAAGGTTTACTTTGCTTCATGCGCGCCAAAAATGGTTAGTCCATGTGTTTATGGCGTTGATCTTCCTTCCAAACATGAATTTGTGGCGCATGAACTTAATACAGAAGAAATTTGCAAAGTGATTGGTGCGGACAAGCTTTTTTACCAGGAAATGAAGGACCTGCTTAGTTCTGCCATGGAAGGTAATCCAAAAATTAAAAATTTCTGTTATGCCTGCATGAGCGGCAAATATCCAACACCAGAAGTTACAAAAAAACTATTGGATAAAGCAGAAGCAACCCGCGGCACAATTCGCAAACCAGAAAACATGGGCGATTTAAATGAAGAAATTAAAGATGAGCAGCTGAGCCTGATTTAATAGGCAGCATGATTGGCCAAACTTATTAATTACTAATTACTACTTAAAATGAGAGTTCTTTTGATTGGAAATGGTGCCCGTGAACATGTGATTGGTGAAACTTTGTGTAGTAGCGGAGCTGAGGTTTTTACTTATGGAAAAGCCAGAAATCCGGGACTAATTGCACTTTCTGCCGATTATGAAGTTGGCGGATTTAAATCTAAAGAAGACTTTGATCATATAAAAAATTATGCGCGCAAAATTGAGCCGGATTTTGCTTTTGTGGGGCCGGATGATCCAATTGCGGATGGTGTTGTTGATCTTCTATTGGAAGAGAATATCCGCTCTGTGGCTCCATTAAAAACTGTGGCACGACTGGAATCTTCTAAGTCATTTACACGTGATTTAGTTGCCAAATATGGCATTCCGGGGAATCCACGCTTTAAAATTTTCTTAAAAGATGAAGCGGGAATCGAACAAAAAATGAAAGAGTTTATGAATGAACTTGGAGGTAATTACGTGGTTAAAGCCGATGGATTAATGGGAGGAAAAGGCGTTAAGGTTTCCGGCGAACATTTGAAAACGATGGAAGAAGGTTTGGCTTATGCCGTAGAATGTGTAAATGCAGCCGGGAAAGTGGTAATAGAAGAAAAATTTATTGGTCAGGAATTTAGTCTGATGAGTTTTTGTGATGGAGTAAACACATACGAAATGCCGGCAGTCCAAGACCATAAACGCGCTTATGAAGGCGACCAGGGCCCAAACACGGGAGGAATGGGTTCATACAGTGACGCAAATCACCTACTCCCCTTTTTAAAGCAGTCAGATATTGATGAAGCACGTGTTATTACCCAAAAGGTGGCGGCGGCGTTGCTACAAGAAACAGGCGCTCAATTTAAAGGGATAATGTATGGAGGATTCATTGCTACAGCAAATGGAGTGCGTTTAATTGAGTATAACGCGCGTTTTGGTGATCCAGAGTCCATGAATGTTCTGCCTATTTTAAAAACTAATTTCACAGATGTTTGCCAGGCGGTAATTAACGGCGATCTTAATCAATTGAAAGTTGAATTTTATAATAAGGCTACTGTATGCAAATACATTGTGCCGGAAGGATATCCAGAAAATCCGGTAAAAGGCCAAAAAATTGAAATCGGACAAATTCCGCAAGGAGTAAAAATGTATTATTCCTCTGTGGATCAAACCAGTGAAGGCCTTATTTTAAGTTCATCCAGGGCCGTGGCTTTTGTGGGGATTGCGGATGATTTGGGCGCAGCGGAAAAGATCGCGCAAAGCGCTTGCAGCAGCGTTAAAGGACCGGTGTTTTACCGCAAGGACGTTGGAACAGAAGCTTTAATCCAAAAGCGTGTAGAGATGATGAAAAAATTGCGAACCGCTTAAAGTTACGCTTTTTTGCGG
>CAZOQT010000034.1:0-4852 GCA_964582265.1 uncultured Candidatus Peribacteria bacterium | reverse complement strand
CTTTTTTTGGAATCTGTCTGTGGACGGCTATGGCTAAATTCTGCTTGAACTTCGCCAATTTTCCTCTTAACAATTTCAAAACCCTGCTCAAGTTGTTCCTTAGCCTTGTTAACTTTTTCCATGCCCTTTTCATATAGGCCGGCTTCTTCCAGCTGTTCCTGAGCTTTACTTGCAACATCTTTAAGATATTTTTTTCCTTTTGCTACTTCCTTTTGGACTTCTGGCTTTTCATAAATCTTTTGCGCAGTTTGAGCAATATCCTGTCCCATTTCGGTAAAATTGCTTTTTAATGTTTCTGCGCCAATCCCCCCTTTTTCTAATTCTTTTTTTAATTTAGTGCGAAGCTCTTTTCCTTTTCTGGGCGCGAATAAAACGCCTAGGACCGTCCCCATAATAACTCCGAATAATAAGCCGCTCTTTTTATTTCCCATATTTGTGTTTGTTAAGATAAATTCATCTTAACACTTCCGACCAAGTTCTACAAATTTAGGAATAAAATAGAAAGAGCCCCTTTTGATCGGAGCTCTTCCATGGTGATTACAGTATTTAATACTGTGCAATAAGTTTAGCGCCCTTTTTTACAAAATTAAAGTTGTTTTAATAACCATAATTGTTGTAAGAATAATAACTTGGCACTGGCGCCGATGCCGAATATGTGTATGGATAATTTGTGTTGTATCCGTTGGAAGAAGTGTATGATCTGAAGCCATTTTTTTGGAATTGGTAGAACAGATCAGCTACGTCACCACGTGTAATTGGGGAAGCTGGATTAAAATTACCCTTTCCATCATCATGCATTAGGCCGTAAGTTCTAGCAAAACAAACGTAATCAATAAACCAACGTGTATCTGCGTTATTTGGTGTGTCGTTATATGGAGCATTTGAGCAGTATGGAACGTTAACTCCAGAAGATTTCATGAATACCTTAAGCATTTCCACGCGGTTGATGGTTTGATTTGGGCGGAAAGTGTTGTCTGTATAACCCTGAACGATGCCATAAGCTACCGCTGTGCGTAAGAATGACATGTACCATTCATTACTGTTGTTACTTACATCAAGAAAATTCACGAAAGCATTGGAATAGTTGTTTGGAATGCCCAAAGCAAGTAGTACAACTTTAACGGTTTCAGCGCGGGTAATAACCTGATACGAACCAAAAGTTCCGTTGTCGTAACCATTAAACACACCTAAATTCTTCATTTCTTCAATCGCACGGCAGTATGGATTGTAAATTGAAACATCACGATATCCTGCACAGGTCTGGTTTGTTGGGAAACCAATAATGCTGTTATTGGTGTTTACTTCAACATAAGCTGTTTCTGTATCAGATTGGCCATCTGTTGAGTACGCATAGATTTTAAAGCGGTATAATCCATCTACTACCTTGTTGCCGTATCTGTCACGGCCGTTCCAGGTGTCAGCGTAGCTATAATCTCCGCTGCCATAGTAAGGAATATAAATATTGTTTGAGTTGTTTGGATAGCGAGTTACGCTACTTACCAGGTTACGAATTACGTTGCCGTTGTTATCCAAAATATCAACAGTCACGTTAGCCTGTTTAGAAAGACGGTAATAAGCTACCGCGTTTTGGCTGTTTGGATTAAATACATCCGGATTAATAGTAAGGTTTTGGATAATTGTGCCAGTATTATTTGTGCTTCCTGTAGAGCTAACCTGAACTGTAGTAGTTCTGGTGTCTGTAATTACGCCATTGCTGGAATTTCTAACCTGAACTGTTACTGTGTAAGTTCCATTGCCAACAAGTGAGCTGCCATTGTTATATGTTCCATCCCAAATAACATTGTGTGAACCGGAAGTTTGGTAAGAATTACTTAAAAGAGTCTTGAAATTATTTGAACTGCTGTAACCAACCTGAACTGTTACATAACCAGCATTATCCAATGTGTAGTAAATATTGGTATTTTGCGCGTTAGCGTTGAACGGATTTGGGCTAGCGTAAAGGTTTGTAATGGTTGTGTTGCTGTTTGAAGTGTTGTTTACATAAACAGTTGCGCTGCTGGAATTGCCTGTACCATAAGCATAATTGCTTGCTGTAACCATAACGCTGTAAGTACCGGTTGATCTTGTACCGTTATCCCAGTAACCATTCCAGGTAATGCTTGATTGATTTGGGTTTGTGGTTACAGTTTTTACAAGAGTATTGCCGTTATAAAAACGGATTGTAGCGTAATCAAAAGATTTATCTACACTATAAGAAACAGTAGTTTGTTCGCCATTATAAGGATTAAAACTTGATGGGCTAACAGAAACAGAAGTTACATTAGGAGCAGAATTGCTTTGATTTGAATACTGAATATAAATTGAAGCTGTTTGTTCACTATCTACAGTTGTAGAACAGCAAACTCTGTATAAATTTACTTTGGCAACATAAGTACCAACTGGAACGTTGTTATTGTTATCGTTCTTACCATTCCAACCTGTCATGTAATTTCCTGCTGGATATTGATTATTATCGAAGGTTTTTACGGCGTTATTTAGGTCGTTAATGTTATAAACCTTAATATTAACGTAAGGATTTGATTGTCCACTTGGTACATTAACCGTGAAATGGATCAAAGGAATGCTGTTTGTAGAATCTGTTGGATTGTAAGTTTGATTTTCTACGTAAACGTTACTTAAGGTTGCGTCAGTTAAAGATGATGAAGAAACAGTAATCAAATCGCTTGAATATGTAGCTGTATCATTGGAATTTAAAGTGTTCTGAACGCGAACTCTAAAATAATAACTGCCAACTTCTGTAATGGATGGAACTACCCACTGAACCTCATGCGCGCCAGCTGTTAAAGCTGGATTTGGGCTAAATTGAGAAATAAGAGTTTGTACAACTCCACTCCCCGCCTTATATATGTCTACTTGGCCGTAAGCACTGGCATTTAATTCAAAATTAAACTTAGGGTAATTGCTGCTACCAATTGTGTAATTTTGATTGGTAACGTAAGCATTACTAATAAGCGGAGAAGTTCCGGCTGCTAAAAGCTTGCTTGCACCTGCCGCAGCCTTAAGGGAAATAGGGTTAATCTGGTTTTTGCCGTTTGGATTAACAATGGCAGAAGCCGGTTGAACCAGGCTGATTACCAACATGCTTACCACAAGAAGTGCAGAAGCTTTTTTTATACCGAGTAGACGTTTTAACATAGGGCAGTTTGGCTAAATATATTGTTATGAATAAATAATTAATTAGATCCAGTGACTTAGAACAGAATTTCTGCAGGAGTATTACAAGATTTTTTAAAGAAACACAATAACACTTATGCCTTCCCTTTTAAAAAGGAGGTTATAATAGGATCAATGTGCGGATTTGTCAATATTTTTACGCATTTTCATATATTTATCCCCATTTGCGCTAGATACCATTGACATGTGACATAACTTTTTTTATATTAGCCAAGCAATTTTTTAAAAATTTATCTCACATGCCAGTAATAAAGTCAGCAAAAAAGAAGGCTCGTCAGGCTCTCCGCCACTTAGAGCGCAACAAAGCAACTCGCACTAAAGTTAAGACTTATCTTAAAAAGGTAATGACCCTAAGCAAGAGCAATGTGGAAGAAGCTAAAAAGCTTTTACCAGAAGCATATTCTGTGATTGATACTGCTAAAAAGAAGAATGTTTTGCATAAGAATAACGCGGATAGAAAGAAGTCACTTCTTGCACGCGCTGTTGCAGCCGGAAGCGCAAAGAAATAGTTTTTTTGTGTAAATATAATTAGAATTGGAAATTTTTTGAGGCTTAAATGTGATTATACAAAGGCGCTGAATAAAATCAGCGCTTTTTTGTTGCGATTTGTTTGTGCGATTGAGTCGGCTATATTACAATGTCGCGTGTGATCTTTTGCTAATTGCGGTTCTTGATCAAGTTGATCAGCGCGCGCTGCAGGACGATCACGAGGATCTTTCAAAATTGGGCCTGTAGCTCAGTGGTTAGAGCAGTCGGCTTAACACGCACGGAGCAAAGCGGAGTGCGCAAATTCCAAAAAATTTGCGTGCTACGAAGGTTCTGTTGCGAGTAGGGCTGCATAGAAAGTAATTTCTATGTGATTTTCTGCCAAATTCGGGGAAGCCTAAACCTGGTGCGTAGTTGCACCATAGAAAGGTAATCCCGAGCCAAGCGCCAAAGCTTTTTATAAATAAAAGTGTGGCGAAGGTGTAGAGACTAGACGGTAGATTCCCAAAATCTGCGTGCAGATTGGGAAAAGGGATAGTCCAGCTTACAAACCTGAAAAGGGTCGCGAAAGCGATAGTGAGATGCATAACCGATTGGTCGATGGTTCAATCCCATCCAGGCCCACCATGATTGGGTCCACCTAAAAGGTAAAAATAAGTGTTGTTCCCTTTAAAGTCCTGAGTTGGAATGTAAGGTGATGAAAAGTTCGTGGAGGTGCACGGAATTATAATTGATGAAAAAAATAAGAATGCCAAAAATAAAAGATATACCAAAAATTGACCGCCCGCGAGAACGATTCCTGAAAAAGGGTGCTGAAGCGCTTTCAAAAAGTGATCTTTTAGCGATTCTTTTGGGTAGCGGTATAAAAGGCAAAAATGTTAAACAGCTCTCGGAGAATATTATTAAAAAATTCGGTAAAAACTTTTTAAATGTAACCGTTGACAATCTTTTGGAAGTATCAGGAATAGGTCAAGCAAAAGCAATGCAAATTGTTTCGGCAATTTCATTGGTAAAAAGATTTTACGACGAAAACAAAATAAACGAGATTGTTATAAAAAATTCTCAAGATGTTTTACGCTTAACTTACGATTTAAGAGATAAGAAAAAAGAACATTTGGCTTGTCTTTATTTAAACGCACGAAATGCTTTGCTGAAAAAAGAAATTGTCAGT
>CAZOQT010000033.1:0-12207 GCA_964582265.1 uncultured Candidatus Peribacteria bacterium | reverse complement strand
TCTCTGCGTAATAAGAAGCATATGCACCTCGTTTATCTTGACTAGTGGCAGGATCCTGCACTTGTGGCACAACACTAACACGGACATCATTTGGATTAATCGTCTCTACACCTTTAGCCTTGAGTTCCTTAACTTCTGCCTTAATTTGATCATATAAATAGGAATACCCAAATATCATCGCGACTTTACCTTTAGCGAAAGTTTCAAGGTCCTTTACGTTAGATTTGCTATCCGCCAAATATTCATTCCAGGAATAGTTCTTTTGTTCAGAATCAGCAAAACTTGCATACAATTTTAAAGCTTCAGCCCCCGGATTTATGCCAAGACCATTTGTGCCAATTATTTGTTGCTCAGCAAAAGTAGCCTTAGAAAAATTATCATTATAAAAATTAGCTTTAAATTGAAGCATTAAAAGGTAAAGAATGTCGACAGCCCTAGCAACATTATCTGCACGACCCATGGCAATGCCAGCTAATTTAAAGCGTTCGAAACTATTATCTTGTTTTGTTATCTGATAAACATCGTTTTTTAACTCTTCCCAAGTTGCAGCAGGTCGCCCACGACTAGGCACCGCATCTTCATATATTGATTTATTGTAATATAGAGCCAAAGTATCCACACTTAAAGGTAGTGCAAATGCTCTTTTTTGCCCATCAATTGGATCAGTAAAAACCAAATCTTTGGAAGCGACATTAACAAAAGTCTGCTCAAACTGCTGCGGATTCATTTTAGTGAGAGACAATGGATTCAACTTTTTTGCATTCCTCAAAAACCAGTAATTAGGTGCAGAGAAAATATCTGGCCCCTGTCCTTCAGCTAATTCATTTAAAATTAAATTCTGATATTCGACAGGATCTGTAAACTTTTTATATCGAATAATCACATTGGGATGCGAACTTTGATATTTAGCAATCAAAGGCTGCATTGCATCCTCATCATCAAATAGCTTGTAATAAACAAGCTCAACTCGATTATTATTAGTTGCAGCAGCAGGCTTATCCTTCTGAATGCAACCACTCAAAATTGATAACGAAAAAATCACAAGTAATAAAAGTGCCGTAAGGCTTTTTGTTTTCATAAAAAATAACTAAAAAATACCTGATTCATTATAAAAAAAAATACTTCTGCCGTAAAGCATAAGCTATCGCATAAAAGAAGCATATTTTTTTTCTCCAATCTTAAGCCCCTCCAAAAAATACCTCTTAGATACCGCATAAAAATATAATGGTCTTGAAATCCATTTAAAAATAGAAAGCATATAGCTGTTTGAAATCAAACCAAAAATTGTCCTTTTCCAAAAAGCCGGTACTTTTTTAAGCTCGGGGTATTTGCGGTCAAAAATCCAAGCAGATTCACCAATACTTCGCATTCTATTTTGTAAACTATCTTCACTCAGCATGTGATCATGATACGAAACAGCTTCAGGATTATAATAGATTTTCAATTTTTCCTGTTTGGTTAAGCGATATCCAAGCTCAATATCCTCCCATCCATAACCAGAAAAAGCGGGATCAAAAGGATATTTATCCAATAAAGATCTTTTTAAAGAAATATTAGATGTATAGAAAAAATTAAAATCTGCCTCTGATTTACCATCAAGTTTTTCATAAGCAAATTGGTGCCCGCCAAAACGACCAAGAATAGAAGAACCATTAGTCATCCAAGACATAAATTCATTAACCTTCAACTTTGGATGCCATAAAGTTAAACCAAGAACCGCTTCATTTTCATTAGAAAATCTTAAATGAAAACGTAAGTGCTGACTTAATAAACTTTTAGAAGCAATAATATCATCACCAATTAGCAAAATAAGATCACCCTTTGCCTGTTTAATTCCTGTATTTCTGGCAATGCCCTGTCCTTGATTTTTTTGATAAATGTAATGAACTCCAGGATGCTTAACCTGGAAAACTTTAACTATCTCTTTAGTATTATCGCGACTCCCGTCATCAACAACAATGATTTCAAAATCCTTATAGGGAAGATCTTGGTTAATCAAAGCAGTCAAACACTCCTTTAGAATAGGAGCTCGATTATAAGTTGGAATAATAACAGTAAGAAGCATACAGCAGCATTGTAGCAAAGGCTTACTCTGCTACAAAGTGCTGTTTTAAAAAAATGGTTGGAAAATATACTAACTTAAGGCGAAATAATAATTATGCCTCAGTTGGGACCTCCTGCAATTGAACGTCAGCGCCTTCCTTATTTTTTTTAATATTAATGAAATTTACAAGATCAGCCACGATTTCTGTAGAAAGTCGATCCTTACCGTCACCACCTTCATAATGGTGATTCATAATTCTACCTTCTACATAAACGCTTGAACCCTTCTTTAAGTACTTAACAACAGCATCTCCCGATTTGTTCCAGGCGACAATTCGATGATAATCAATTGCTTCTTTGTGCTCACCATCACTCCCCTGCCAATCACGCTGGGTAGCCAACCTAAACTTTGCTAAATGATGACCATTTTTTGTGATTTTTGCCTCAGGGTCAGCGGCCAGATAACCCATCAGAACTACTTTGTTTACACTTCTCATAAAATTGAGATTAAAAAATAAGTACCATAAAGATAGCGAAAGCACATTAAATTTTTCTAAACCAAACCTGAAATAAATCTAAAATCATTTGCTTTTTAGCCACTTTTCGTCAGAATAGAGCCGTAATTTAATTAGTAATTAATAACTTAGCAATTAGTAATTTTTGAAATAACTTATGTTTACAGGAATTATCCAAGAAGTCGGTACCATAAAAAACATCGCTGACAGTGAAGAAAACCAAAAAATAAGCATTGAAGCAAATCTTGCTTCGAATCTAAATATTGGTGCTTCTATAAGCGTAGACGGAGCATGCCTAACTGTGGTCTCAAAGCAAAATAACACTTTTGAAGCAGTCATAATGCCAGAAACCATCAAAAGAACAGTGGCAAGCAAATATCAATCAGGGACAAAGGTGAATTTGGAGCCAGCTATAAAGGTAAATGACCGCCTTGATGGCCACATTGTAACTGGACATATCGACTTTACCAGCAAAGTAATAAGTGCAGAAAAAGACAAAGATGGCTACAACATTACCATCAATTTCCCTACTGAATATCGCAAATACATCGCTATGAAAGGTTCAATTACTGTTAACGGCGCCAGTCTCACAATTTCCAAACTTCTATCCGATGCCTTTGAAATCAGCTTAATTCCCCACACCTTAGAAATCACAAATTTGGGACAATTAAAAGCAGGGTCAAGTGTTAACATAGAAGTCGATTTAATTGCCAGATATTTGGAGAATTTATTGAAAGAAAAAGATCAGCAAGTAACATACGAATTTTTACAGCAAAGAGGATTTATCTAGTAACATGAATCAAAAAACATTATTTCAAAAAATATATGAAAACCTCTTCAAGTAAACCAAATTTAAACGGACGAGCATATAGAATCGCCATTATCCTGTCACGCTACAATGATAATCTTGGTAACGAATTAATGGAAAACACCAAGGCCTCACTTATGCAAAATGGAGTTTTGGAAAAAATGATAGACGTATACCGCGTACCCGGAGCGCTAGAACTGCCACTTGCAGCCAAAGCGATCGCAAACCAAAAAATGCATCAAGCCATAATAGCCCTTGGCATAGTCATCAGAGGCGAAACCGCCCATTTTGATCATGTTTCTAAGGAATCACACAGAGGACTAATGAGCGTTCAGCTAGAAAAAAAAATACCTATAATATTTGGTGTACTTACCGTCAACGATATTGATCAGGCCAAGGCAAGAGTCAATAAAGATCAACTTAACAAAGGTGATGAATATTCAACTGCTGCGCTGGAAATGGCACAGTTCATGGAGAAAATGGAGTAAACAAACTACCAATTTTTTTAAGAAGCACCACTAGCCAACCACAAAATAAGGAGCTAAAATAACACAGGTAATATATTAATTATTGTTTTTCAAGCTATGAAAATTCGTCGCTTTCAAGACATCAATCTAAAAAATAAGCGCGTGCTTTTGCGCGTAGATTTTAACGTAACCATGAAAGATGGACAGATTGATGACGATACCCGCATTGTCCAAACTCTACCTACTATAAAACACCTTACTAAAAAGGGCGCAAAAATTATTATTGTGTCACATCTGGGCCGCCCTAAAGGTAAAGATAAATCCTTATCTCTTGATCCTATCGCAAAACACCTAAGTAAACTTATCAAGAAACCGGTTTTAAAGCTGGACGACTGCGTTGGATCAGAAGTAGCTAAAGCGGTAAGAGTGATGAAACCGGGCGAAATCATCATGCTTGAAAACATCCGCTTTTACCCGGAAGAAGAAAAAAACGACAAAAACTTTGCAAAAAAATTGGCATCTCTTGCTGATATTTTTGTAGCAGATTCATTTGGAACAGCGCATCGCGCCCATGCATCCACATATGGTGTCGCAAAATATTTACCGGCCTATGCCGGCCTTTTGATTCAAAAAGAAATCAAAGTATTAGGACCGCTATTGGCAAAATGCCCTCATCCAATGACATTGATTGTGGGCGGATCAAAAATTGACACCAAAATTGGCCTGATTAAAAATTTTATAACCAAAGCCGATTATTTTTTGATTGGTGGAGGTTTAGCCAATACTTTTTTGGCAGCTGAAGGTTTTGACATTGGAAAATCCTTATACGAGGCAGATAAAATCGAGGTAGCTCAAGAAACAATGCTGGAAGCGGAAACATTCAAAGAAAATTTTGTTTTACCGGAAGACGCCGTTGTCGCCGATGAAATTCAGGAAAAAGCTTCTACACTTGATCTTCCGGTTGAAGATGTTTTAGGTGATATGAAGATTCTGGACATTGGTAAAAAAACCATCCGCAAATTTATTCACATTATCGAAAAATCCAAAATCGTGGTTTGGAACGGACCAGTCGGACTTTTTGAAATGAAACCATTCGCGCGCGGCACTCGCATGATCGCCAAGGCTTTAGCCAATGCTAAAGGCGTTAAAACCATTATCGGCGGCGGCGACACCATTGACGCCATCAAACACCTTGGTTTAACTGAAAAAGACTTTACCCACGTTTCCACGGGCGGCGGCGCCATGCTGGAATTTTTAGAAGGCGAAATGCTACCAGGAATTGAAATTCTATTAGATAAGGCCAAATAAATCTATGTTTCACTGCCACAATCAACTGCTGTCACCCACTCTACCAAAACGGACGATCTTTTTTGAAACACCATCCGATTATCGATCCCTTCAACAATTTAAAGACCTAAAAGGCCCGGCAAACAAAGAAGCCTACAAAGAAAATGGCAAAGAAACAGAAGACCCCAACACTCCTGAAGGCCGCAATATAATTCGCGGGCAGTCCATTTTTTTCTTAAAGCGATATGAGCACGATCAAAGTAATCGTCGCCTGTTACGGCAGGTTGACGAACTGATTCAGCAATCCTTAAAAGATGAATTACATTTACCAGACGCAGAAGATCCAGTATCTACAGTTACCAAATTAAAAGCTGCCTTGGAAGAAATGAGAAAAATTTATGTTAAAGATGGCGCATTTACAGAATCACCAAAACACGAAACCGAAGACTATGAAACCCCAAAAGGCAGAGAAAACTTGATAGAAATGGGCGAAACCTGGTTGGAAAATGTCAAAGATTTTCGCAATGATGAGGAAATAAAACCCAGATATGATCAGATAGACCAACTTACCAAATTTTTGGCAGCCTTGGAAAACGACCCCGGTGTAATCAAAGCAACTGCCGAAGAGCGAAAATACATCTATCCGGGACTTAGCGGCAAATTGCAAAAATTCTATACTGCAACATTAGATAAAAGAACTATTGAAGAATTAAATAAATATGGTTATCAAGAACTGCAGGAAGCGCTACAGGATGTATACGTTGAGCCAGGCGTTACGCCAGAGACGGAACAAGAAGCTGAACAAGAAGCTGAACAAGACCATACGGCTGCAGCTTCGGGCAATTCAGGAAAAACCGCTTCTTTGGCTGAAGTGGATAAGAGCAAAAATTAGCGGATTCAATATAATACTGGAAAATTTTACTAACAGCACATTTGACCAACATTGAATTTCATGGTATCATTTACTAATAAAAATTTAAAACCCTCTAAAAAAACAAATATGAAAAACAAAATATTCAAAAATCCGGTTTTAAAATGTGACGCAATGCAAATTGCCACAAGAATGTGTGTTCTTGAAGGCGAACCTGCCGGCTACAAATCAGTAAGCATGTTCCCGGAAGTTAAAGGAGAACCGACAAAAGAAGAATTGAAAGAAAAAGATAAAAGTTTAGAAAATCCGGAAACTCCTAATGGAAGAAACGCGATTAGAGCTCAATCAATCATGTATTTACGCAAATATCAATCAGACAAAGAACATCGCAATATCCTGGACGTACTGGATGACCTTATTCAAAAATCAGTTAGAGCAGAAGTTGGAACTCCGGAACCAAACACAACTCCACCAGAAGTTGCCGATAAAGTTGCAGCAGCAAAAGAATTAAAAACACACCTTGATACAGTTATTAGAGCTGCATATGTTGAAAGTGACGCAGATAAAAAGACCTTAAAACTGGAACCTTTAACCATTCCGGAAGATCCGAGTTTTCCGGAAGGTAGAAACAAAATTCGTGATGCAGCACAAAAAGCGCTTAACGAAAGCAAGGTAAACGATTCAAATAAAGCCAACCTTGCACAGTTAAGATCATTACTAAAATTATCTTATTATGCAGAAACCGGGGAACTATGGAGAATAAGTGATAAAGCAGACGCAATGAAAAAACTTGCGAAAGATCAGGGGAAGACTGATGATGAACAAAACGAAGCCGCTGCAAACGTCTGGATAGAAACTTATGGAAAAGACACGGTTTATCCACAACATAATGGTCGTCCCGATTATCCAAAAACCGAAAAAGATAGCATCAATCAAACAATTTCAACCGCATTACTCGCCAAGCTCGACGAAATCGCTCCAAATCGCAATGATAAGCCGGCGACGCCTGCTGCTCAACCAGCGGCTACCCCAGCCAAACCAGAAGCTGCTGCAGCGACAACACCAGCCACTCCAGCAGAAGACCGCCTGGAAACTGGTATAGACCGCGACAACTTTAGATCAAAAGTACAAAGATGGTTAAACAAATATAAGTATGAAGCTGAAACAGCAGAACTGCGTGATTTATTGGCACAATCAATGCGTGCAGAAAACAAGATCCCGGAAAAAGATCAAAAAGAACCTCAGGAGCCAAAAGTGGTAACGGCAACTCGTAAAGAAAAATTTGATGCAGCAGCATTAGCTCAGAAAGATGAAAAAGGCAAAGAAACAGCACCTACAGCCCTAACTTTAAACAATCCAAATGCGGCAAATGATGCCGAAGGACGCAATTTCATCCGCCAAAAAGCAATTGATTGGTTAAGCAAAAATCAAAATCATACAGAAGCGGCTAATGTAAGACTAATGCTTCATAACTCGCAAAGATCAGATAATAATGGACAACTGGTTGCGCTGAACGAAAAGGGACAAGAAGTTCCATCCCTGGACGGCGAGGGAAAACCAGTAATGGCGAATATTGAAAATATCACAGTAGGATTGCGTGAAAAACTCGTTGAATTGGGCGTGAAATAAAAATTGCAGTATAAAATTTCTGCAAAATTTAAGCACGCTTCTCATTCTCAGCTAAATAACTTTAAAAAGCTATACAATCAATCTCAACCAGCACATCCTTTGGCAGCCTTGCCACCTGCACAGTTGCCCGCGCTGGCTTGTTTTTAACAAAATAGCGTCCATAAACCTCATTCATAGCTGCAAAATCGGCCATGTTGGCTAAGAAAACAGTGGTTTTAACCACTTTATCCAAACCGCTTCCAGCGGCTTCTAAAACAGCCTTCAAATTAGTTAAAACCTGCTCGGTTTGTTCAACAATTCCACCGGCAACCAAAGTTCCATCAGCCTTTAAAGGAATCTGGCCTGAACAAAACACCAACCCATTAGCTTTTATGGCCTGACTATAAGGTCCGATAGCCGCAGGCGCATTGGTTGTTGTAACAATTTCCATAGCGATAAATAATGAATTATTTCCTAAATCTTTTTGCCGCAGGCAAAACTTTCTTCTCCTTCCCTTCCCCAATCGCTTCACTCTTTTTAGCCACCACTACAGCCTTTTTCTCTTTTCCCGCTGTCATCAAATTGCCCTCGCTTTCACCATTTTGCGCCCCTTCATGCCATCTGCGGATTTTATCTTCAACAATATCACGCGGAGTGGCATAACGCTCACGCGACAATTTAATAACTTTATCGCGGCGACCTTCATCCTGATCAAATTGCGGAGGAGCCAATGTGTCCAAAGAGAAAGTCTTAGACGGCATACCATCAATCAACAACCTGGAATAAGCCGTATATTTGCTTAAAGAAACTAGATCATTCGGCAAAACTTCTTCGCCATATTGGCCGGACAGAAACTCTGCATCATCAAACCCAACCTGGAAAGACAACATCGTCCCCACGTTACCAAAAACCGCGTCACGAACCTCTTCCGGCATCTGCGCTATATACTGGTTAGCCATAGTTAAATTTAAGCGATATTTACGAGCTTCAGAAAGAATCGTTGCAAAAGAATCAGTCGCAAAATTTTGAAATTCATCAACATATAAATAGAAATCAGTACGCTTATCTTCCGGCACATTTGCTCTGCTCATAGCGTCCAATTGGAATTTAGTAATCATCATAGAACCAAGCAACGCCGAAGTATCTTCTCCAATTTTTCCCTTTGATAAATTGACCACCACAATCTTTTTATGATCCATCGCAAAGCGCAAATCAATCGCACTTTTTGGCTGCCCTAAAATATTTCTGATAATTGGTGATGATAAAAATTGCCCAACTTTATTTAAGATCGGTGAAATGGCCTCAATCCTGATTTTAGGATCCATTTTTTCAAATTCGTTAACCCAGAAACTCTTCACAATAGGATCAGTGATTTTGCGTACAACCCGATTACGAAACTCTTTATCCTGCAAAATTCTTGGGATACCGAGCATTGTTGTATTGGGATACTCAAGCAAAGAAAGTACTGTATTTCTTAAAATATGTTCAAGACGTGGCCCCCAACTTTCCGCATAAATCTTTTTAAAAATCCCAACTAAACCGGAACAAACTATGCTATTTAAAGCCGGATCAATATTTTCCAACATGTTAAACGCCACCGGATAGTCACGATCAGAAGGATCAAAAATAATCACATCATTGGTGCGGCGCGCAGGAATAAAATTCAAAACCGCATCAGCTAAATCCCCATGCGGATCAACCACCGCCAGTCCCCTACCCGCTTGGATATCAGAAAAAATCATGTTTTCCAGCAAGGTAGACTTACCCATACCGGTTTTACCAATGATGTAAATATGACGTCTTCTATCCAACTTTTTAATACCGAATTGTTGATCCATGCCCCTAAAATTTGTTTTACCAAGCAAGGTAATTTCTTCATCACCAAAATCCTTAACCGTCGGCAAATCATTTGGTGGTTCTACTTTTTTAGAACGAACCCAATAAATATTGGGAGTAGTTACAGTAACATTCGGCATATGATAGATCGTCGCCAATTCCTCCACATTTAACGCAAACGGATGATGCATTTTTCGAGCTTGATATGCACGGATTACCTCTTCGCCTCTAAAAATTGGCCCCATCTTAAACCCATTTAAATGAGGAATGTTAAACTGTTTAAAAGAACCAGCAATTTCGCGCAATTTAACAAGTGCAACCTCAGCGTTCTTAATTTTTGGAACATAGACAATGCGAATATTTGCCTCGTACATCAGCTTACCGACTTTATCAATCGCTGCAACCATCACTGTTTCTTTTTCGTGCGTCTTCGAGACCTGCTCTTCTACATCTTCGTCACTAGCTTTACTCTCTATGGCATCAAATGCATGAGTACCCGAAAAGACTCCCTGCATTGCAAACAGCCAATATATTGGGAAAAATATTATCCTCTTATATCTGCTTCTAGAGCAAAAAGCCTTAGCATATGCTTTTTGAAAAGATTCAATATTTAAATAAATCCCCTTTTTAAGCATACGAATGCATTTTACAAACGTCGAACGCCATTTTTCGTCCAAAGGCCGAACCACAACTTGAATCCAAGCCTGCTCATCAAGGTCATGAAATTTAGCTAAAGTTGCAGTTACAGCAGCTAATGAATCTAAACTGACTTTTGCCTTTTTGTCTTCAAATTGAGGATAACGTTTAATCGGAAAAATATCTGGCTCGTGCAAATGTAGTTCAACCCCAACCGCATTCTGAAATTCGTTTATCTTGGTAAATTTTTTTTGAGTAGAAGCAAAAGAACCACCCATCGGCACAACCGCCTTCATTCGCGCTCCCTCTTCCAATAAAGGCATCCCTACCTCAATCGACGATGAATTTGCATAATCATCAACTTCTTCAATTTCTACATTGGGATATTGAGCGTAAATCTGCCCTTCTACCAAATTACGCAACCTGGTCGGGAAATGCACAAAAAACCTGATACTTCTGCCAATATTAGCTATTTCAAAACTTACCTGATCCTGACTTATACCACGTAGTCTATCCCAAATAGAAAGATCTTTATCAATTCCATGCACAGTAGCAAATATCTGCTCCGCAACAATCGGGCCTGTTTCATTTTCTTTTGAAACCCTAACCGACAAAACAGTGAACTTTTCATTATGCCGCCTGCGCTTTTGCTGATAACTTGCAAATGCCTCTAATAAAAGCAAAAAAGCCATTATTAGCACAATCCCGGCCACAAAATTTAAGAGAATAGTAACAAAATCCATTGGTGTATCAATAATCATCAAGATTATAGCCGAAAATCGCAAGAAAAGAAATTATATCAACTTAAGATACCTCTTCAAAATTAAAACAGCAGCCAACTCGTCTTCCATCTTTTTACGCTGTGAGCCCTTAATACCAAGCTCTGCCAAATCTTTATCTGCCTCATAAGATGTAAATGATTCATCTTCAAACACAATCGGTAAATCCATACCATTCTCAGCTAAAAATTTGCTTAACTTTAGGCTAAAATTCCTAATCCGCTTAGTCTGAATAGTCTCACTACCTTCACTACTAAGTGGCAGCCCAAAGATGATGCACCGAATTGCATCATCTTTGCAGATCTTCAATATAGCATCAAAAACCTTACGTAAACCCTTTAAAGGATTTACCACCCCCCTGCCAAATACAAACTGCCTGGACTCGTCACATATAGCCATTCCGATAGCTGACAAGCCATAATCAATCGCAAGTATTTTTCCAGTCTGCATTAATTATTTTGCAAAAATTATTTTTCTCCTTTGATTTCAACAGTAACCTTAGCAGAGACTCCTTCTGTTAAATTAACTGGAACCTCATATGTTCCAACTACTTTAATATTCTCACTTAAGGCTAAATGTTGTTTCTCTAACCTTACATTAATCTTCTGCTCCAAGGCATCAATAATTTCTTTTTCTGTAATTGAGCCATAAAGCTTGTCTCCCTTAGCCTTTGCTTTAATTATAATTTTTAAGCCTTTCAGCTTTTTCTGTATTTCATGAGCCTGCTCAGTAATGCGCTCTTTTTGAACAGTCTGCTTTTTTAAAATTTCTTGAGCTTCTTGAACCTTTGCAGAAGTTGCAACTTCCGCTAACCCTTTAGGCTGCAAAAAATTTTGGAAATAACCATCCTTTACATTTTTTACTTCCCCTTTTTTACCTAGAGAAGGAACATTTTGCTTAAGAATAACCTGCATAAAAAATAACATTAAATAATTCTGTTTTATCTATAACTAATAATACAATAAATGTAAAGAATTGAGTGCCTAATTACAACTACTTATGCACCAATTAGCTATATCAAAATATCGATCACTTGGATAAGCCATTCCATTCAATATCAAATTCTGAACTTTATTGTCAGATGCTAAATAATATTGTGGTCTATAAAGCAAAATGGCCGGAATATTATCTGCTAAAACCTTTGCCAAATCCTTAGACCTTTGTTCTTTTCCGGCAGGATCAAAACTAGTTCTTATATTTTCAATTAGCTGATCAGCGGCAAAACTCTTAAAATTAGATAAATTCAAACCATTCTGCCCAACTTGACTCGAATGCCAATACGAATATGTATCAAGGTTATAGCCCAAACTTTGACCAGTCAAAACCATATCGTAATCACGACTTTGTAAACGTTTAT
>CAZOQT010000032.1:0-12474 GCA_964582265.1 uncultured Candidatus Peribacteria bacterium | reverse complement strand
TTGCACTCCCTGGGTTAAGCCTTTACCCCAAAAACCACCACTACCCACAGCCCTATTGGCTTGTTCTGATTGCCAACAATAATCTTCTTTACAGTTTTTATCACCGCTTATAAATGCAGAGAAACGTTCACGCACATGCCCTACGCTTGAAACCACAATTATTGCCATCAAAAAGGCAACAAATGCGCCAAAAGCCAAATGCCTAACACGCGCGCCAGCCGCAAAAAACATAGCAACAGCCACAATCGCCACCACTAAAGTACCTCCAAGATCTGGCTGTAATAAAATCGGTAAAACCATTATTCCTGTAACAATACAGAACGGTAAAAATCCAAATTGAAAGGTGCCAATTTCATTACTTTTACGTTCCATCCAGTTTGCTAAATAAAAAACCAGAGCCAATTTTGCAAATTCTATCGGCTGCAGGGAAGTGTTAAAAAGCACAAGCCAGCTTTTGGCAAAAGTACGAGAAGTTGAACCCAATACCAGTACAGCAAAAAGAACAATTACAGTTAAACCAAAAAGCACTACCGAAATTTTTTTCCAAAATCTATAACTTATTTTTGTAGCAATAAATAAGGCAATAGACCCTAGTACCAAGCGAAATAAATGATTCTTAAATAGCAGATAGCAATCCACTTGAGGATCATTACAGTTTGGGTACAAAATTTTTGGCGCTGAAATTTGAATGGATTTTGGGATGCCAATACTCGTTATCATCACCAGGCCAAAAATCATCAATAAAAGGACTGCACCAAATAAAATGTAATCAGCCTTAGATTTTTGAACGTGTGCCATACCAAGAAAACAAAAAATACCTTGTAAGCGCTATCTTCACCATTGGATACTAACAAAGCCAGTCTTCAAAAACAAGTTTGCTATCAAGCAGCATGCAAATGAAAGTGGACGTAACAAAGGACTTAATGCAGAATGATTTTGAAAGTAATATTTACAACATGATCCAGCAAATTTCCAAAATTTATTTTAAAATTGGTTCAGCCACATTAATGCTGGTTTTTCTTGATCAATTAATTAAAAACTTAGCTCAAAAATATGTTCTTGCGCCATATTCTTTCTTGCCCTGGGCTTCAATTCGTTACGAACAAAACACTGGAATTGCCTGGAGCATTCCTTTTCCGTATCCTTTATTAATAATTGTAAACTTACTTTTAGTCATTATTTTGCCCATTTTTATTGTTAAGTATTTTGATATTCGCCAGGCAAGAACTCAAATTATACTAATTATGATGATGGCTGGAGGGCTTGGGAATATGCTGGATAGGGTGTTTAGAGGTTATGTTATTGATTATATTTCGGTTGGCTGGTTCCCGGTTTTTAACCTTGCGGATAGTCTTTTAACAATCAGCATCTTCCTACTTTTGCTTTTTTATGATAAAATATTAGGAGTTAGTAAAAGCAAATAAAGAACAAATATGGAAAATCAAATACAAACTTTAGATAGTCAAAACGTAAATTTAAGCGGTACACAGCCAGATTTTGGCCCACGCAAGGTGAGTTTTTTGACCATGGTAATTAAAACTTTTGCAGGCTTGGCTGGAGGTGTTGCGGGCACTTTAGTGTTACTGCTAATCTTCTTGCTTGCTTCCTCAATTCTTCAGCCTGTGATTTCACCGGCAGAAGCAGTAGCAAACGAAATTAGTCCACTGTTCATCTTTGTCTTAATGGCAATGATTTTTTCGACATCAATGGTTTCCAGTTTAGTGGGGCCACTTTTGATGTCTTATGCTGAACGTGATCGCTATACGCGCGTAACAACAGCCTTAACTCAGATTTTCATAGTAAATCTGGTCATATTTGCTTTTGTAGTGCCCATTTACCTTACAACTTCAACAACACACCTGGAATTGACTGCATTTGCTGCAGCTTTACAAATAATTTTAAGTGCTACAGCCAGTTCATTAATTTTTGAATTAATTCACGATACACGCTATACGGTACTATCTGTTTATAATACGATTTTGGCAGTACTAGTAGCAACAGCTGTTAGTTCATTTATTTACGCGGCAAGTGGTCAGGCTGGTGCAACGGCACTGCTTTTTTCTTCATTGCCTGTAATTTGGACTATGATTGGCTTTTTTCAAAGCGCTCTAAGCATGTTCTATTATTGGCTATACCAAAACTATGGCGTCGACTTTTTGGCTACAACAACAAGTTATGGTGCTGATTATGGTATTCCTGATGATAGTGAAGAAGAACCGGTGCGTGAAGACGTGGAAGGTGGGACTTTCTTAAAGCAATAAAGTAATCAAAAAATATTACAAAAAAGCCCTCAACTAGAGGGCTTTTCTTTTTGTGCTAAATATAGAGCTACATGCGCACCAGTCTAAGTTTATTTATTTTGATTCATCTTTTCCATCATTTTTCCAAGACCTTCTACTGCTTTTAAAACCTCTATTGGCACCATCCAGACGGTTGTATTTGATTCATCTGAAGACATGTCATTAATAGATTGCAGTGTTCTTAAATGAAGCGCGCCCGGAGATTCGGCCAACATTTTTGCTGCCTTGGAAATGTTTTCTGCTGCAATTACTTCACCGGAAGCTTGAATAATCACTGCGCGTTTTTCGCGTTCTGCTTCAGCTTCTTTGGCGATTGTGCGTTTTAAATTCTCTGGCAATACTATGTCTTTTAATTCTACGCTTGCCACATCAATTCCCCATGGAGCGGTCGCGGAATCAACATGTTCTTCAATGCGTTTACTAATATCTTCACGGTTTTTTAATAATTCATCAAGTGTCACCTGTCCAACCACATTGCGCATAGCTACCTGGGCTAATTGCGTTACTGCATAATAAAAATTTTCCACCTCCAAAACCGACTTTGCCGCGTCAACGATTTTGTAGTAAATAACCGCATTCATGCGAATCGGGATGTTATCTTTGGTTATGGTTTCTTGTTCAGGTACATCCACGGTTTTGGTTCTAATATCTACTTTTCTCATGGATTGGATAACCGGAAGTACCAGCCTCCAGCCGGGTTCTTTTATGCCGTTGAATTTGCCCAGCAAAAACATTACACCTCTTTCGTATTGATCTACTTGGCGAATACTGGCAAGTAGCAGCATTGCCACTATGAATATAACCGGGAAGCCCAAAATTTCCATAGTTATTAGGTTAAAAAATGAATTCTAAGCCGATTTTATGCCTTTATTTTGCAAAAGCAAAGACGTCATTCGACTGAGTCACGTTTATTATTGAATAAAATGCCATTTTTTGTTATAATATAAAGAAATAAACCTCCCAAAAAACAAACAAAAATGAAAAAAATCTTAAACACAATTTTTGGTCTGCAAGTTGCTTTTGCTCAAACGGCTTTTGCGCAATCAGCAGGCACAGAAAAAGATGCTTCCTCTTCATGGAATATTATTGGATTTGTGCTGGCCAAGTTGCCAATGTGGATTACAGCAATAATTGTTTTTATTCTTTCGCTGGTTGTTGGGGCCATGGTAAAAAGCGTGGTAGAAAGCCGCCTTGCCGCTAAAGTGGAAAATGAACATCAGGAAATTATGATCATTGCAGGAAGAGTTGCTTTTGTGGGAGTTGCAGTAATTGGAACAACTATTTCTTTGGCAATAGCCGGAATCAACATAACAACTTTGCTTGCAGCAATTGGTTTTGGAATTTCTTTTGGCTTACAGGACACAATATCTAATTTTGTTGCCGGCATAGGCATTTTGGCTTCTCGCCCATTTACGATTGGTGATTGGATAAAAGTTAATGGAACACGTGGAAAAGTTGTTGAAATTCGCACACGTGCAACCTATTTAAAAACATATGACGGGTTAAGGCTTATTGTTCCTAATGCCGAACTTTATAAAAGCCAGGTTTTAAGTTACACCAGCAATCCAATGCGTCGTTTAAAGGTTCCGGTTTATTGCAGATATGGCGTTAATATTCAGGAAGTCATTAAAATCTGCTTAAAAGAAATTAAAAAAGATGCACGAATTTTTTTGGAGCCTAAAGCCAATATTTTAATTACAGACTTGGCAGATAGTTATATTGCCTTGGAGGCCCGTTTTTGGGTTGACTCCAAGAGTATGTGGCGCCGCATAGAATCAAATATTTTTATTAATATTCAAAGTAGATTGGAAGAATCAGGAATGGATGCGCCATATGCTATTACTTCGCTTAGTTTTGAAAAAGATTTGGAATCGGTAGTTTTAAAAAATAAAAATGTCGATCCCGACGAATTTGCAAAAATCATGAATGATCGCATGGCGGAAGAGGAAAAATTGGCTCAAAATAAAGAAAAGATACTAAAAGATGAGCAGGATCACGCAGTTAAGTCCAATGTGGATCAAAGTGGTCAGGCCTTTTTAAAAACGCAGGAAGATTCAGCCATTCCACTTCCAGTACAGGCTTCTGTACAAACTCCGGTCCAGACTGATAATTCTGTCACAAACACAATCCCTAGCACTATTTAAAATGAATATTTTGCATAATTTTTTTGGCATTCCTAAAGCATTCGCGCAATCTATGAATAATCAAAATTCAAATCTTGCCAGCGAAACCTCAGGCCAAATTCAAAATTTATTCGAAAGTTTTTTCAAGGCTATTCCTCTTTGGATAACAGGGTTAATTGTGATTTTAGGTTCATTTGTTTTAGCCAAGATAGTCCGCAGTGCAGTCGAAAATAAAATGAGCGAAGAAGGTTTGGAAGAATCACATCGCGAAATCCAGATTGTTGCAGGGAGGGTCGCAAGCGCTACCGTACTAACAGTTGGTATTACTATTGGACTTAAAATCGCGGGGATTGATTTAACCAACGTTATTGCCGCGGCCGCCTTTGGAATTGGCTTTGCAATGCGCGATTTTATTATGAATTTTTTGGCGGGAATAATTGTGTTGCTTCAAAAACAGTTCACCATTGGTGATTGGATCAAGGTTGGTAAAACCATGGGCATTATTGAGGAAATTCAAGCCCGCTACACAGTTGTTAAAAATTTTGATGGTACAAAAGTAATTATTCCAAATGCCGATTTATTCAGAAAACAAGTCACATCTTTAACACATAATCCGTTAAGGCGTTTTCAATTTGATTTGGCTATAGATCGTTATTTGTCTTTGCCAGAAGCCATTAAGGTAATTAAGGGATCGATCAAAAAAGTAAAAAATATTTTGCTCGAGCCAAAGCCAAGTGTGATTGTTTTGCCACCTGGGAATTTTCAAAACATTTTACGCATTCGCTGTTGGGTTGAATCTAGAAAGGGTATTCTTTCTCCACAAAGTAAATTGATCAAGCAGATCCATAAAGATTTTTACGCTCGTGGCTGGTCATGGCCTTATCCAACACAAACTGTAATTTTAGATAAAGATTTAAAAAATAATGTCGAGGAAAAGGCGCAAGAATACATCGCAAATGCCAAGCCAAAAAAGGAATCTGCCCCTGAAAATGAACAGTTAGTTATTGTTCCGCCTGCTCAAATTCCAAATCAGCCAGTTGAGGCAGTTTTGCCGCTTCCTGAGTCTCAAGGGTAATTTAAATCAGATCTGGTTAAGTATGCTTTTTAGACAAATAAAAACCCCGTTTTTTAGACGGGGGGAAAATTCCGGTATCCTATCGGCCGTAGAGATAAGAAAATAAGTCACGGCTGAGGGTATTTTTGTTTTGGTGGAATTTGTTTGTGTTTTGAAACGATTGACCAGAAAGTTCATAAGTTCTGCTTTGCTTTGGCTGATTTTTACAGTCCGGCCAGGGACCGCCTGTTTAGTGTGATTATAAGCACCATGAAGGTGAACAGAAATCACCAGGCAGCGGGTGGATCGGCCCGGTTGGTCAGTGAGGGCCATCACAGAGCAGAGAACGGCGAAGGGTTTAAAGACGCTTAATTTTTTTTAAATGCTTTTCTAGGGCGTTTTGTTTGTATTTTTGTTTATTTTATTTTTGTTTTTCCGAAAAAAGGTTCGGGGGTAGCGTGGCAGTAAACCATTCAACGTTTCCTGCAGGTGTGTTATGCTGATTGTGAATGATCATTTCTTTGAACTTTTGAGTTTTGGATTAATGTGCCAAAAATTGGTTCGACTCGGACATCATCCATTACTTATCTCAAGTGTTCAGAACATTATAACAATTCAATATTACCAGGTCAATAAACTGTAATGGACGAGTGTAATGAATTGTTATAAAACAATATTACATTGTATTTGCAAAAAGATGAAAAAGATTGAGATAGAAGCCTTAAAGTCAAAAATAATTACAGCTAAGGATGACCTGTTGAAAGTCATAATTAACGCCCTAAAAAAAAGGCCTTTGCTGGATGGAGATATTTTAAATATTACATCAAAGGTGGTGGCGGTAACCCAAGGCAGAGTCTGTAATATTACAAATAAGAATGATTTTGATCAGTTGGTAAAAAGAGAGGCGGAACAGGTGATTGAGACAGAAGGCGGCATTAACCACGGCCCCCAAGTCACATTAACCCTTTCCAATGGGATTTTTATTCCCTGGGCAGGTATCGACCGTTCCAATATTCAAAAAGGGAAAGTTGTGCTTTGGCCAAATGAACCGTTCAAGGCCGCTGCCCAAATCCAAGGCAAGCTCAAAAAACATTTCAAATTAAAAAAACTGGGAATTATTATTTCTGATTCTACCTGCCGACCGCTAAGAAAGGGTGTTAGCGGTATAGCGCTGGGATTTGCCGGTTTTAAAGGTGTAAACGATTTGCGCGGACAAAAGGATTTATACGGAAATGAACTTAAAGTTACTCAACAGGCTGTGGCAGATAATTTGGCTACAGCTGCACATTTGGTGATGGGGGAGGGTAGTGAATCTACCCCGTTTGTAATAATTCGTAATGCGCCTGTAACTTTTACTGATGCGGAGGTAGACTCTCGCAGTTTGTTAATTGATAAAGATGAATGCTTATTTAATCCGTTGTATCGGAATAAATAAAAATTATTGACTTCTAAGCCAAAATCCTCAAAATGAATGCACGAAAAATAATCAATATTACTAAATAACTAAGTGTCAGACGCAAAAGCTGCATTAAGTCCACGTCATTACTCCATTTTTGATATTGCAGGTCCAATAATGGTTGGGCCTTCAAGCTCACATACGGCTGGCGCATGCAAAATCGGACAACTCGCGCGGGCGCTTTTTCACGGTACGCCTGAAAAAGTTACTTTTATTTTGCATGGTTCATTCGCTACGGTTTATAAAGGGCATGCCACCGATCGCGCTTTGGTTGGGGGAATCATGAAGTTTAAAACTTCTGATCCACGCATTAAAAATTCTTTTAAATTAGCACGCGAAGCAGGCATAAAATTTGAATTTAAAACTGCTGATTTAGGGCCAGATTATCATCCAAATACGGTACAAATTATTCAGGAAAAATGGGATCGCAAACCAATGAGCGTTATTGGGTCGTCTTTGGGCGGAGGGATTATTAAAATAGTGAATATAGACCAATTTAATATTGATTTACAGGGTGTGGCCGGCCATTTTAAGACAATAGCAGTTTGGCATAAGAATGCCAAAAAAGATCTGGAGAACCTTTGTATTGCGCTAAAAAAGTATGGATATAAAGTCCATGATATCCAGACGCGCAGTGTAGAAAAACATGCATTAAGTATAATAAACCTGGAGGGGCGTGACCTTAAAATAAACGAAATTCTTGCATTAGAAGATTTGCCCGGCATTTCTGATGTACGCTCTTTGACGAGTCCAGAGAAATAGCCACATTCCTAATTACCAATTATTAATTACTAATTATCATGTACTCATTCAACACAGCGCAGAGACTATTATCGATTTGTAAAAAGCATAAAATGAGTATTGCAGAGGTCGCTATTCACTATGAAATGAATTATTCAAACAAAAAGCGCGAAGAAATCATTTCTAAAATGAAAAAAACGCATGATGTAATGTGGGATGCTGTTAAAAAAGCTATAAAAAAGCCAGAAATGTCTGCTTATAAAATGGCTGGTGGGAGCGCGTCTAAGCTTATGAAAGCGCTAAAAAATAAAAAAATGATTATGCCTCCATTAGTTCTTAAAGCTATGGCTTATGCTACAGCTACCGGAGAAACAAATTCAGCCATGGGGCGAATTGTGGCTTTCCCAACTGCAGGAGGATCCGGAGTAGTTCCGGGAGTTTTATTGGCGGCAGAGGAAGAGTGTAAATTTTCTGAAGAAAAAGTAATTAAGGCTTTATTCACAGCATCTGCAATTGGCATTTTGATTGCGGAGCGAGCTACACTTTCTGCTGCGGCAGGAGGTTGTCAGGCTGAAGTTGGTGCAGCCGTAGGAATGGCCGCGGCAGCTTTGACTGAATTAAGGGGGGGGAATCCAAAAGAGGCTTGTAATGCTGCAGCTTTAGCTTTAAAGAGTTATTTGGCGTTAGTTTGTGATCCATTAGGTGGATTAGTCGCGGTTCCTTGTATAAAAAGAAACATGCTTGGCGCTTCTGCCGCAATTGCTGCTTCGGATGCATCGATTGCCGGAGTAGAGAGTTTTATTCCGCTTGATGAAGTTATTATGGCCATGAATAATATTGGCAAAATCATGTCACCAAAGTTGCGCGAAACTGCTTTGGGTGGACTTGCGGTGACTCCAACAGGGCTAAGTATTCGCAAAAAATTGGGATTACCGCCTTTAAAAAAATCAGAAATAGATTAATAATTTAATCTTACAAGATGGATAATATCTTACAAAAAAAATTCCGCATTGGAGTACTTGCATCTACCAAAGGAACAGATCTTGAGGCCATTATTGAGCAAATTAAAAATGGTAAAATGCCTGGGGTTGAATTGGAAATTGTTATCAGTAACAAAAAAAATGCTTTCGCTCTGGAACGCGCTCGCTCGCAGGGTTTCAAAACCATGTTTATTGACCCAAAAAACGCTGATGGCACCCCAAAAACTCGCGATCAATATGACAGCGAGCTCGCTCGCGCCCTTAAAGACCACAAAGTCGACTTGGTGGTCTTAATAGGTTATATGCGCATTCTGACGCCAAATTTTGTGAAAGAGTTCCCTCGCAAGGTCATCAACGTTCATCCTGCCCTAATGCCAAAATTTTCCGGTCCTGGCTATTTTGGCTCAAACGTTCATGAAGAAGTTCTAAAATCCGGTGAAAAAGAGACGGGTTGCACGATTCATTTTGTTGATGAAGGCGTAGATACCGGTGAAATTATCGTACAAAAAAAGATCGCGATTGATCCGGCGGATACGGCAGAAAAGCTCAAAGAAAAAGTCCAATTTCTGGAGAAATTGTGGTACCCGGAGGTGATCCGCTGGTTTGCCGCTGGCAAAATAAAATAGTCCAGCCACTTAAAAAGTGCATGGTCTCATAAGCATATGGCCTTAATAGCGCTACAAGATAGGCCTTAAGCCTTTCTCCACTTCCAAAAGTATTTAAGCGCGCTACTTACATGCAACCAGAAAATCTTTTTTCGTATGAGCTTAAATAGCGACCCTTGGCTTAAACGTTTGTGATAATGCTCAAGTTCTGCCTCTGCAAAATAAACCACTTTATAACCACTTTTTTTTACCTCACGGCATAAGTCAAAATCTTCCATAAACAAAAAATATCGTTTATCAAAGCCACCAACTTTATCATAAACTGCGCGTGGCATTAACATCGCTGCGCCTGTAACCAAATCAACTTCCTGGGTCTTATTGTGGTCGTAATCTTCCATTAAATAGTTTTTAACTCGACTCTTAAAAATTGGCAATTTTCCCAAAAAAGTGCGATTCAAAATAAGATCGGTAAACTTCATATTTCGTCTGCATGAAGGTTGAATAGTGCCACTAGAATAAATTAGTTTTGGTCCCAGCAAGCCAATATCTGTATGCCTTTCCATGTAATCAACCATCTTTTGCAGGCTATCTTCCCTGACCATTACATCCGGATTATGGAAGAAAATAAATTTGCCCTTAGCGTTATCTGCACCCAAATTATTGCCACGTCCAAATCCCAAATTTTCCGGCGATTTGATTAGTGTAATGCGTTTTTCATGATGTGCTTTTTCCAAGAAAATCAAACTTTCCTGATCCGTTGAATTATTATCTACTACAATTATTTCAAATGGAAAATTGACTTTGCTTTTTTCCAAAGCCTCAACCGCCATTCTGGGGAAATATTTGTGATTATAATTAACAATAATTACAGAAACTTTCATGAGTATAATTTATTTATTACCTGGTCTTTTTTGCTTTATTTTTAGAGGTTATTGCCGTTTTCATTACATCACGTTTACTGTAATCAAGACTAGCTTTATTTTCTTTCATTATAAGTTCTGTTTTTCCATAAACAAACATTTTTTTAGGAATATTTTCCGCCACAATAATCCCCGCCCCAATCATGGAATTATTACCTACTTTTACGCCTGGCATAAAGCTTGTATTGATTCCACAGCGCACATTATTACCTGTAATTAAACCAAATTTATTACGGCCGCTATCAATTATTACATCTGTAATATTGACCTTTATATTGCCTTCATCAAGCCTTAAATTGCCAGTCACTGTGCCGGCGCCAAAAGAAACATTATTACCAATTACACTGTCCCCAATATAATTAGTATGGGTCCAAACTTGATCACCCAAATGACTGCGCGCTATTTCTGTACCAAAACCTACAATGCAGTTTTCCCCGGTCATGGATCCTCGCACTAATGCATTTGTTGCCACGATGCTGTTTTTTCCAATATAAGCTGGACCAGAAATTACCGCGTTTTCAAAAATTTTCACACCATCATCAATTATTACCGGGCCTTTAATAATGGCTGAGCGTGCAATTTCTACGTGTTTCCCCTTTACGATTTTTACCGATTTTGATCCGTTTCCAATTGTCCCCAAAAAGTATTCCATTAAATCCAGCACATGCCATGGGTATTTTACACTTTGCCAGAAGCCATCATAAGGCACCGCTTTCATTTTATGACCAGCTTTTATTAGGTGGTCCATGGCCATTTCATAAAGGTCATCACGAGAAGATTTTGTTTGATGCAAAGCCTCCAAAAGTGCAGCGCTATTTTTATGGTAATGAATTACCAAATTAATCATGTCACTTGGTTCATTTCCCTCACCTGGTTTTTCTATAATACCCTTAATTGAGCCATCTTTTGCCAGTTCCAAGTAACCTCCCGGAAAATAATTCTCAACTTTTTTGCCAATCAGAAAGCTTTCCGCGCTACCATTTTTTGCACCTTTATTGCTGGAAATAACCGCATCCAGAATAAGTTTATAAGCCTTTGTATCAACCACATCATTTGCGCTTATTACTAAAATCGGCTCGCCATTAATTAATTTTTCTGCGCTTAATAAAGCACCTGCCATGCCTTCATCTAAATTTTCCTGTTCAATTATTTGGAATTTTGGTGCTTTGCCAGATTTGGATTTTTTTGGCTTCCAAGTTGCCAAAAGCCCCCTAATTTTTTCCAAATTGTGCGAGCCGCCAATTACAATAAAATCATTAAAAAATCCACAAAGCTGCTCAATTTGATGCTGCAGTAAGGGCTTGCCCAGAAACTTCAAAAAATTCTTATCTTCAATTGGTTTGAGTCTTTTGCTTCTGCCTGCCGCAAGTAATATGACTTTCATAAAAAATTCTTAAGTCACCAATGTATTTAATTTATTCGTTTTTAGGGCACTTTGGATCTCCATTGCGATTCTGTCACCATAGCTAACACTTTCGCCGTATAAATAGCCGCTGTAAGGCGTATAGCGTGTTCCTGGAGAGCCAGGTATCCGTAAGCTTACGTCAAATATCACCAGTTCTTCGCGGCCAGCTTCGGCCGATACAGCACCCTGCAAAGCAAATGGCCCGATTAAGCCACCTGGAATCACTTTTTGGGTTAATCTGACGAATTTTTCACCCATTTCCAAGGCTTTTTCCACTAAGGATTCTTTAATTGTGACAGCTACATGTCCAGTTTCCACCATTTTTGGTTTCAAATACTGCAAAACTGCCATTTGTTCCGGAGCGGGAAGTCTAAGCAGTCCATCTAAATTAGTTTGACGGCGCATATCTGTGCCCATTAGTTCAAGTTCATTGCTAACTGGAGAGTAAAAATAGTTAAAATTAACAGGCGCGCCAACAATAAATTCTTCAATTACTGCTTTGTCTAAGGCTGCTTTAGAAATAGTTTTACTGGCAATTAATTCATCTGACTTCTTTTTGAAATCTTCAAAGTTTGCTGCCAAGAAAAAGGCTCTTTCATAGCCACGTTCTTCTTCGTTTACTTTTACAATTGCAAGACGGTCAATCTCTTCTGGGCTTGCAAAGATCTTTGGAAAGCGCACTCCAGCTTGTTCTAGCAAATAATATTGGTTATTCGCAACGTCACGTTCTTCCAGTTTTAACATTTCTCTAGTGCCAAAAATCGGCACCATGAAATCATTTTCAATCTCATCAAAATTACAATAAACCCAAAAATAACGATTATGAATAAAAATCGTGTTTAAATCTCGCAGTTTTTGTTGGATTTCTGGGGTAACAATATCCGCATACT
>CAZOQT010000031.1:0-12886 GCA_964582265.1 uncultured Candidatus Peribacteria bacterium | reverse complement strand
TTTTCCGGAATCTGATAAATTCCCCCTCTGCCTTCCCAAAATAAATATGGATAGCTTTTACCGCTTTTTACCTCAGTTAAATGTCCCTGTGGATCTGCAGTAACATACCAGCCTGTGCCATAAACCGGATCAGTATAAGTAAATCCACCTGCTGGTGAAACATGCACAGCCACTTTTTCTGTCTTTTTAGGATAAAGATAAATAACTGGTTTTCCGCATTCGCCCGCTGGCACAAACTTAGAATTCTTAAATTCGATCAACCTTCCAAACGCATCCGTCCAAAAGAACACCGGATGCCCTTTAACAAATTGATCATAAGGGATTTTAGTATTATCTACAGCGTAATATTCCTTTTCATATACATCTTTCAAAAGTGCATTCTTACTATCTTTAAATTCATAAACCTTGTCGCCTTTTGCAGTTTTACCGGTTACAACCAAATCTTTTTCCACATCAACAACATCCGGGTTAATCACATTAGCAAAATCAACACTGCCACATCCGGTTTGAATTGTATTTTCATAGCTGTCCTGATTTTTTGTACCATCATTCCAGGTCACATTAGGCAAATTATAATCTTTAACTATATCGAATTTTGCCGTGTAAACGCGAACCGTTCCATCGTTTGCCCTTAAATAAAATCCATGACGATCAAAAATATCATCATAAGTTTTTGGAGTTATCGCTGTTGTATAAACATCACCCCAAACTTTATCGGTATAGACTTTCTTCAGCTTGACTGAGTCAAACATACCATCCAGATAATCAACATATTCCAAATCCTGACGAGGATTTACCCCAACCAAATTCTTAGGAAAAGTAAGCGAAGCAATCTTGTATCTATTATCCGTTTTAAATTTGCTTCTAATAAGACCATCGCTTTCCGCAAGCGCCTCTGAATGATTTGCTAACATAGTTAAATCAGTCCCTTTCTGCACAAAATGATAAACATCAATGCCGGCACCCATTCCCATATAAGAAACAACTGCAATAATCAAATTGTTGTCTTTATATGTACCTTCCAAAAACTTACCGACCAGATAATATTTGGCATCCTGTTCGCGATCATATTCGGAGCTACCCAAGCCACCAATCGTATTGCCAAAAAGTTTCAGCGAATCAATCTGTTTTGGCTGATACCACTGAATCCCATCGGCTACTTTTGTTGGCTCACCGGCAGAAACCTCAGGCAGATTTTGCTGAGTTTGAGTTTCCGTTTGAGTAACAGCATTTATGTTTTCCGAATTTTGAGTTTGCGTTGAAACAGAGTTATTTGGAGTAACTGTCTGTGTGGGGCCCACACAACCAGTTAATAAAACTCCCAATAATACTGTTGCCCCCAATACCGCACGAGGCGCTTTTTTCATATTATTTAAAATTAAAAGATAAATGTCCTTCGCGGATCTGTTGTTTGATGGTTTCAGGAGCAAAGGATTCCTGGGCCATTTTACTTAAAAGTTTATCATTTGTGGCTTTTTCCGGAAGCATAAGCTGCTTATTTGGGCTCAGTACAAGTGGGAATAAGTAAACCTGTATGCGCTTCGGCTCTAAAACTATTCCCAGAGCCAAATTCAACTTTTCCACCTGCTGCATAAGACCATTCAAAGCCCTAGCGTCAACAATGTAACTATTGTTATTAACCATAATCCCCGCAAAGTATTGCAAAAAAGTTCCACTCTCAGCCAAAAAGCCTAAGTTTTCAGCTTGCACCAAGCTTTTTTTACCACTTTTCCCTTGGCTTGAATCATCAAAAATAAGCTGCTGCCCTCGAATATTCAGGGTTTCGTTTTTCCTCAAAATTTTTTTCACATAATCAGTTTCCATCATTTGCCCTTTTAATAAGATATCTGCGCCATCCACAAATCTTTGTAAATTCTTGCCAACTGCATCTGGCACCATAAGCATCGTGATGACCTTTGAGGTTGAAAATTCACCGGTTAAAAATGAACCAGTAATATAACTTGTCGGCCCATCCAAATCCTGCTTTTGCAAATATTTGGCAGAGTTTGAATGATTAAAAAGCCTAAAATTTAAAGCACCTTTTGATCTCATTAACTGCATAAACATTCTAAGGCCAGGTTTGGAATCAATGTTCAAGTGCTTAATCCCATCCAGATCAAAATTATCCAAAATCGCCAAAGATTTTGTATCCTGAAAATCTTCCACTTGACTGGGCAAATAATGTGCAAAGTCAAAGGAAGCAATCACCAGCACATCATCATTAACCTTCTCCTTAAGCCAATTAACAAACTCATCAACTTTTGCAAATTGCAAATTATCTTTCACAATAAGTGGCACAAAGCGTGTCTCTGGAAAAACTTTTTTAATAAAAGAAACAATGTTATTTATTCCATGTTCCTTTTTAAATGGCGCTTCCTCGACTAGCACATTTTCCCCACCATTTTGCTTTTGCGCAGACACAAGTTCATTAACAAAAGCCTTATCCGTCTCCAAAATCCCATATGGTGTTTTCCAGTCTTCAAGCGACGTAATAATTTGGCTATCGCCAGCCGCAAAATGATTTGGACTGATCAAAATAACCGTTTTTGGCTTCCATCCAGAAACCTTCACCAGCGCATTTGCAATGTACTCCGGCACCAATAAATGATGATTAACCACAATGCCCTTCACTTTTTCGACCTCACTTTCGCCCAAAATATCACCAGGCGGCACCAACAAAGTAGCCTTTTCAAAAGCTTCTTCATAATAACTTAATTGCTGAAAAGGTGGATAATGGAAAGTCCTATCGCCCTTCGCATCATCACTCTTCCAATTTTTACCAATCACCAAACATATCAACCCAACAAATACCACCACAACCCAAAAGAATTCCCTTTTCCGCTGCATCATATTATTTATAAAAATCGCACCAACAATACCACAAGTGGCTTACAACTTAAACCTTCACAAAATTCACAACTTCTTAGTTTGAGGCAAATTCAGTGCCTTTGCTTCTTCAAATCGCTCCAGCATTTGATAAAGTACCGCTTGTTCATTCGGTTGAGGATATTCAAGTGGATTTTCAAATTTATACTGTCCACTAGCCACTTTGGCTGACAGATTTTCAGCTTTATACAAAGCCATTCTTGCTTCACTCATTTTTGAGTTATAACCAGAAGTGACCTGATGTTCTGTTAACCAATCCAAAACTTTTTGACGCTTCATATTCATTTCTATGCGACTCATCACCGGACCACTAGCCTTATAATGTTTTTCGCTTAAGGTATTTGATTTTAGTTCTAAAAAATCACGTTCCAGCTTCAACACATCATCAATGGCCGCGCTTTGTTGATCGACCGTTTTGGGATTAACACTGTCACTGCGCATGGAATTTTCTAAACTCCGCTCAACTCTTTTTCTTATATCTTCCAGATCTTTATCAACATTGGGATTATTCTTCAACCAGCCAATAATCGTTGCGCGAACCTGATTTCTGACTGCCGCTTTTTTAACCAACTCTTTAGCATTTGGCTCCAGACTTAATGACAACTTTGGAGCGATATCCTCAGGAGACACAGTTACATCAGGACCAGAAGATGTATTGTCTGGGCCAGCACCCGCATCCAAGTCAGCATGACCCCCCGCATCCACACAATCAGATAGCGCCACCCCCGCACTACCCGCATCATCTAAACAATTAGTGACTTTCGCAGAAGCATCTTGGCCCACGGCCTTAGCCGGCTCATTTGCCGAACAACTAGCAATAACAGCAGCAGCAACGACTGTAACCCTAGCCATTATACTGCGGAATTTATCACCTATCGTCCGCGCCGCAAGTACAGGGGCTTTCTTTTCCGGAGCCTTTTCTTTTTTATCTTGAGCCAAAACTTCTTCAGTTATATTTGCGATTTTTTGCTCATAAATTTTTTGTCGCGCTAAATAATCTTTATTTTGCAGTTCTTCATAAGCTTTTTCAGAATGATTAAAGGCCATATTATTAAGTTAATAATACTTTCGCAAATAACAATTTTGCCGCTTTATACAGTGTATAAATTTAAGTTCAAACTAATCAACCCATTACTTTTTGAGCTTCCATCTAAAAAAATTTGTTTTCCAATAACTAAAATCACTCCACGTCAGCTTTACAATAAAACCTGTCAGATCTTACAATTAAAACACTTTGTCTTAAATCATGACCTACCAATCATCTCATCCTCACTACCACGAACTGGAAATTGGCGACTACCCAAGTGGCAAACTGCTTTTGGTTGAGCCAAAGATTAAGCATGCAAAACAAAGCCTTAATTGGATCAAGGATCCAGAAGTTATAAAATTCGTAGACACAGACTTCGCTAATTCTTCCCTTAAATCAGAGCAAAATCGACTAAAAGAAATTCTAAATAGCCAGAACGAATACCACTGGATGATTGAGTTAAATGGAAACATCATTGGCAATGTTAGCCTTCATTCCATCGCACAAGCTTCAAAAAATAACGGCGTAAAAACCGGGATTCCGGCTATTTTAATCGGCGATAAAAATTATTGGCGCAAAGGTATTGGATCCAGCGTTTTAAAAGCTGTTATCCACTGGGCTTTTACCGAAGCTGATTTTAAACTGATTACCGCCCGTGTACTGCAAGAAAACCTCGCTAGCCAAAAAAATCTGGAAAAACTCGGTTTTAAGCCTGACGGCAATGAACCTTATAAAGGGCTCATAAACGGCAAAAAAACCATCTGGAAAAAGTACAAACTGATCAATATGACCAATAAAGGATCACAGGAAATCAACTGCTAATCCTATCCCCAAAATTTTTATATAGTTTTTTGATTTTTGGGTCAATAATCACGTTGCAATAAGGATAATCACGATTACGATCATAAAAATCCTGATGATAATCTTCGGCCGCATAAAAATTTTTAAACGGTCTGATTTCGGTCACAATTGGATCTTTATACATCCCACTTGCTTCAATTTTTTGTTTTGACTGCTCTGCTACTTTCTTTTGAGTTTCATTACAGTAAAAAATCGCCGACCTATATTGCGTTCCAACATCATTTCCCTGCCGATTCATGGTTGTTGGATCATGCAACTGCCAAAAAACTTCCAACAACTGATCAAAAGAGATTTCTTTGGGATTAAACTCAATTTCAATCGCCTCCGCATGACCGGTACTGCCGCTAGAAACCTGCTCATAACTGGGATTTTCAACTTCTCCACCCGCATACCCTGGCGTCACCCTCAAAACGCCTTTAAGACGCTTAAAAATAGCTTCCGTACACCAGAAACATCCACCTGCCAAAATGGCTAATTCTTTTTCAAGTTCAGACATGCAGAATTAATACAAAATCTTTTACCAGTTGTTTGGATAGGCCCATCATCAAAGACATGCCCCAAATGGCCACCGCATTTTGCGCAAGTTACTTCAATTCTATGCATACCGTGGCTATCATCATCTATCAACTTTACACTTCCCGGAATAGCCTGATCAAAACTTGGCCAACCGGTACCAGAATCAAACTTTGTGTCTGAACTAAAAAGCTGATTACCACAATTAACGCATGCATACATGCCTTTGTCTTTGGTGTGGACATATTCGCCCGTAAAAGGGGCTTCTGTGCCTTTTTCAAACAAAATCTTCTGCTGCTGCGATGTCAGTTTATTATCCATAAAAAAATATTTATCCTGGTCGGGGCGACAGGATTTGAACCTGCGACCTCACCCACCCCATGGGTGCGCGCTAGCCAACTGCGCTACGCCCCGAATTGAATTTCCACAAATTCAAGCCCCCAGATTATCCCTCAATTTCGCATAAACGCAAATATTCCCATGTATAATTTTCATTCACATCTTATGGCGTTGCCAAGATGACAATATTGTGTTACTATAGACGCCTATCCATACCAATTAACCATGCTCGAACATTCCGAAACGCAAGATAAAACCCAAGCTACACCCCACCCAGATTCCCTCGACCATCAAGAAAGCGCCTCAAAAGATACAATCGTTGACCAATTAACGAATATTTACAGAGAACAAATCCCTATTTCTTATTTTGAAACCCCAAATGCATACGACGTGAGCTTTGCACAGTTCTTCCCCCCCGAAGAACTTGCCGCCTATTTGGGATTTCAAGACCGCATTAATCAGGGACATAAAACAAATATTGCTACTAAAAAAGAAGTTCACTTCGAAAAATACCCCGCAAGAACCTGCTTCAAAACTGATCCAGATTCAATCAAAGGCATTACCAATCAGCTTGCACCTAAATACCCATCTATAACAGACCTGGCAGCAATTAAACAAAAAATGCAAGAAATTGCCACTTCAGAAAACATGGAATTAATTTTAAATCAATATAGTGACGCCCCGGATCGTTTACTAGTAGTAATTAGAGCTAAAAAAAATGTCCAATATGAATCCGCACAAATGTCGGAATGCAATGTGAGTTTTTTCCAGGATTTAATTTACGCCATTCAATCTGCGGATGCGCTTTAAATTTTTGCACTACTTCGCTATTTACAAACACTAGTCTTAAGCACGCGTTCTTAACAACTCCGTAGCACCTGGTGCTCTTATTTTTTGCCCTATCACCTCGCCATCCACAGCTCTCTCCATTTTAACGCCATCATCAAAAGCAAAAACATGCAATTGGGCATTATGAAGATATGACCCCTCAAATTCCAACTCCGCATAACTTTTTTCTTTCTTAGGGTTACCCTTCTTAAGTAAATGATATTCGTTCCGCCAGGTATCTGTTATAAAAAAGCGTTTATCTTTAAAAGTAATATTTTTAAAAAGATGAGCGTGCCCAGAAACAAAAAACCTTTTATGAGGAAAACGCTTCATCATACTGGTTAGTCTTGATGGCAAAAAGCGCTCATCATTAATAAAATCGAGCCCGAATTTTAATACATGTTTAAAAAAGGGTCGAATATCAATTCTATATGTCGGATCATCAAAATGAATAAACGGCTCCGTTAAAGCCTTCCAGAAATATCTTTTCTTAATGCCATTAATAGCCTTACCATATTCAGGGAAAAACTCCTCAATTCTTTCTCTAGGGTAAAACTGTTCTTCTTTTGCAAATTTTCTTTTAAAGTGAGCGAGTTCAGAAAAAAACACGTAAGATCCCACCGGCAAATTGAGTAATTTCTGCCCTTTATAACTAGTAAAAGGTCTCTTTACATCATTCTTATAAAAGGGATCCTGCAAATTGCCATGTTCCACATGCAATTTTTCATATTCAAAACTATAAGCAAAATCAACGCGCTTACTTTTTCCCAAATGGTTACGAATTTTTTCCTGCAAAGCTGGCCAAATCAAATCAAAATCATGGTTACCAATAACAAAAAAAACATTTTTATTCTCATGCTGCAAAAAATGCCTAAGTGCCTTAAAAACAAGCTGATGAGACTCCAACACCTGATCCAACTTCCAAGATGAAACTGCCTCCGTAATATATCTGGTATGTGCCCCCTTATAATCCATTTTCATAAAATCAAAAATATCCCCATTCAAAATCAAAAAAACTTCCTCATCCTTTTTAGATTTCTCAAGGATTGTTTGAATAAAATGAGCAAAGACATGATCATCAGAAAAATCATCCATCAAATCACGCTTCCCCATTTCAATATCGCTAACAATAAAAAACCGTTTCTTCATAATTTAACACGTGAATTTACCTTTTAATTTGAGTAATCAGCATAACCCCACAAAAGCTTATTTTGCAAGCTTTTAAACCTTTCCTTTTACATAGGTTAATTTTTATCCTTCACCATCACCACATTTTGGACTTTATCCATTTCCGGAAAATAATGCGTCCCGATCATAACTCCAGTAGACGGGCCTCCATCCAAGTTTAAAACCGAATTTAGACCCATTTTTCTAAAAGCGCTCCACTTCTGCAACAGCTCTGCAAATTTATAAAGGGTAATGCTGTTTCCAGACGTAAAAAGGCTATCCTTCATAATCAAAAGCACAACATTATTTTCGTTGTCCACCCCCAAAGCAGTTCTACTGGCCATTTTACCCGTATCAGAAATTATTTGCGATTCCCCATTTTCATCAAGCAAGATTGGTCCATTTTGTATCGCGAAATCAATTTTGTCATCATCTGTGTACTTTTCCGCCTCAATCAATTTAGGCTGATTATCTTTTGTAATTACAAAAACTCCGTTTACTAAATTTGCTTTAGAAAGTTTATGTAAAATTTTACCCTCGCTTTTTAAAAGTGTTACCGGCCTAAAATCCTCCCCAAAAAAAGATCCATTAAAGCTCAAAACTGCGCCCTCTTTTTCCTGTATGTCACTGATCGTTTTAGCTTCAGCCAAGTTTTTGTTTTCATAAATTTCAAAATGGAAAAGTTTTGGGTCGATTTTCACCAACAGAATATCGCGCTCATCTTTAACAAAATCAGCATAATAAAACCCATCTTTAATTTTTTGCCAGGAAATATCCTCATTCACTTTGTGCTCGCACCCGCCTAACAACAATAGGCCAATCAACATCCCAGCAATAATCAATAATTTTCGCATAAACAACAATCAAAGCCCTAAAAGTTTAACCAAAATAGATACATTTTTCTAGTAAAATACAAAATTTTCTGCAACATGGTAAACTACATACACCGGAGTGTAGCGCAGTTGGTAGCGTGCAGCGTTCGGGACGCTGAGGTCGTGGGTTCGAGTCCCGCCACTCCGACCAATAAAAAATATTGCCATATTATTCATGCCAACCTACACCAAAAAATCTTTAAAATTTGGTAGATTTAAAAATACCGTCCTCACAAAGCTGAATCTAAATAAAAACCTGGATGCAATACTGGTTTTTGCAGTGACTTTTATTATTTACGCCATAACTGCCTTCCCTACTGTCCAAACAGAAGACTCTGGAGAATTAATTGCCGCTGCAGTAAAGCTGGATATTGCCCACCCGTCGGGATATCCGCTTCATACGTTGCTAGGTAAATTATTTTCCATCTTAATCCCTTTTAGCAATCCAGGCTGGCGTTTAAACATCATGTCCGGCTTTTTTGCAGCAGCTACAGCCACAATGCTGTTTCTGCTCTTAAAGCGCATCACCAAAAATGACCTGGTTTCCATGGCTGGCAGCTTCTTTTTTGCTTTTACTGACTTCTTTTGGTCACAATCAAATCGCACCGAAGTATACAGTTTGAACATGTTTTTTTTAATTTTACTGATATATTTGCTATATCGTTGGCATGAATCGCAAGAAAACCTTTGGCTTTATTTAAGCGCTTTTTCATTTGGCTTAAGCTTAACCAATCACCATTTAATGGTGCTGGCCGGACCAGCAATTATTATTTTTGTAATACTCAGAAAGTGGCGTGTTATTTTGGATTATAAACTTGTGATTTTCTGCATTTTACTTTTTACCCTGGGACTTTCCGTTTACGCCTATTTACCACTGCGCACAGCCTTTGGTGGCCCCTACGATAATCCTGCCTTTATTGAACATAACGGCCTCCACACTTGGCAAAATTTTCTGGATTTTGTTAACAGAAAAATCTACGGGGGAACAGTGAGTATCCCCACAGAAATCACCCAAGAAGTAGCCAAAACGCAACTTCCAGCATGGTTAATTGATCTTAAAGACTTCATCACCGAAAAAGCCACGGCCTTTTGGAAAAACAATTCCACCAGCTTAATTCCGCTGCTTAAAAACATTTCTAAACAGTATTTCTTTATTCCGATTTTCTTTTTTCTGCCCGGAATTTTATATCTTTTTAAAAAAGGCTGGAGATTTGGCGCGTTTTTAACAATTTTGTTTTTGTCTTACACCAGCGGCTTGGTTATCTACATTACCATCAGCAGTAACGACGCAGACAATTTTGCGGCACGCCCGTTTATGCTTCCAGCAGTACTAATTTTAGGGATCTTTACAATTCTTGGATACGTTTTTTTGGTTGACCAAATTCCTTACAAAAAATTAAAAACCGCACTCAGTTTTATTGCTTTTTTTGCTGTTTTTGGAGCGATCGGCCTTAATTTTTCAACAAACAATGAGAGCAAAAATTATCTTGCTTATGACTTCAATAAATACGCCCTGGAAAGCGTTCCCCAAAATGGACATCTTATTTCCACCGGACGCGACGATATGACTTTTCCATTATATTACCTGCGAAAAGTTGAAGGCCTTCGCCCCGACATAAATCTGGAAATTTATTATTCCACCTCCCCCATTACTAAAGAATTTTTGGATCAAAAGCTGATCGAAACCGGCAAATCAGTAATATTTATTGATTTAGCACCGCCGGATTTTGAAAAAATCGGCATAATGCCATACAAATTCATTTACGCTTACAGTAAAGACCCAAAAACCATAGAAGATTTAAATAAAGAGGCTCTAATTAGCACAGAAGACTTTCCTATGCGTGGAATTAGGGCAAACCTGGACTGGCATAATAACAGGCTAGCTGCCCTTTATTACACAAAGTTTGGAGTTCTGTTTGCAAGTGACGACCAAAAGCGCACGACATATTTTGACAAAGCCATAAACAACCTTGTCCCCAACTATAACGTACTTAACTTTATTGGAGACTTCGCCTTGGCCCACGGAGACACAAGACAAGCTTTATCAGCCTATCGCAAGGCGAATAACCAAACCGCTGTTAACGAGGTAACACAGGCCTTAAACCAAGGCATTATCACCAAAGAAAAGCTGCATCAAACTGGCATGGACTAAAATATTCATCTATAATTTAGAATTCCAAATTATTAATTACTAATTGCTAATTACTAATTAAATATGCCAGAAAACACTCGAAAAAAACTCATCGAGCAAATTGAAAGACTTCGAAATTCCAAAGTCATTACCTATGTCACCTCCAGTCGTCCTGGCATAAATTCAGACATCGAATCAGCCGATTTGCGCTATTTTCATGAGCACTTAAAAAAAATCCAGGATCAAACCAAAAATATCGATCTTTTTTTATACTCATTTGGAGGAGAAATGGAAACTGCCTGGAACCTGGTTAACTTAATTCATGAATATACCGAAAATTTTTCTGTCTTAATCCCCTTTCATGCTCATAGCGCAGCCACTTTAATTGCTGTAGGAGCCAAAGAAATCGTCATGGGAAAAATGGCCACTTTAGGACCAATCGACCCAACTATAAAGCTTAAAGGAGGCAAGCTTCATGGCCTGGAATTTTCGACCGAAGACATTGATAGTTATTACGAGTTCATCCAAAAAAAGAACATCATAAAAAATATGGATGAAATGAACACAAAAATGATTGATTCAGTTTCCCCTGTACTGCTTGGAAAAGCCCAAAGAAACTTTGCAGAAACTCGCAAAGATGCCAAGCTATTGTTAGAAAGATACTATCAAGACAAACAAATTATAGAAAAAATAGTCCAGTCGCTAACCAAAGATATTCACACTCACAATCATGGTATTTCACGCATAGAAGCCCAAAAAATCGGTTTAAATATCATCCGGCCAGAAACACAGCTAGAAAATTTAATGTGGGACTTATATCTGGAATATGAAAGTGTCATGAAGTTAAACATTCCCTACTCCGATATGCCTCCTCGCAACAAAGCCACGCGTGAAATTCCTTTTACTTACATTGAAACCACTGACTCAAGTTCAAAAAAAGTCGGGCTGCAACGTTTTAAAAAACTCGCCATCCCCAAAAGCAGCATGCTAACAGTTGTCGATGGCCAGCCATCAGTTTTTTTACCAAACGGCGCGACTGTGCCCATTATTACCAGCGGAGAATTGCTGGCATATGAACAAAATATTTATGAAAAACACGAAAACATTCACTGGATAACCACTCCTAATTATTAATTAACTTATAACTAAGCATCAAGCCATTATCAAAAGGCAGCAGTACACTTTGCATTTCCTGGTTAGCACTCACAAAATCTAAATAATTTTTTAACTCACTAGCGTGCGAAGATGAATTGTCCGCAATAATAAGCCCTCCCTTTTTTAGCATTTTCCAGACAGCCTCAATGTAACTTTTGTATTCCATTTTAGTCGCATCCATAAAAATCAGATCAAATTCAAGAAGAAAATCTTTAAAAACTTCTGGAGCATGCCCAAAAATCTGCTCAACATTTGCAGACAACCCAGCTAAAGCAAAGTTGTTTTTAGCCATCTCAAAGCGCTGTTTATGCGATTCGACTGTGTACAACCTGCCCCCCATATGAGACAATGCCTCTGCCAAAAAAATTCCGGAATACCCATTAGATGTCCCGATTTCCAAAACATTTTTAGCTTTAAGCATCTTGACCATCAAATTCAAGAATAGGCCAGAAGATCGAGGAACATTCCAAAAATTTGCAGCCGTTTTTTCCAACTCACTAAGTACATTTTCAATTTTTTGATCCATTGCTGCGGAATTTATAGTAATTAAGCACAAATAGCATAAAAGAAAGATGAAGAAATTAAAAGCAAATCAGACTCACTCTGTCTGCGTGATAATCCCCACGTACAATGAACGAGAGAATATTCAAAAGCTGCTTCCAGCAATTGAAGAAGTTTTTAAAGCAATTCCCAAATGGGATTTAAAGATCCTTATAGTAGATGATAATTCTCCTGATGGCACCGCCAAAATCGTCAAACGAGCAAAAAAAACACACCCCAATATTCAGCTAATCTCTGGCCCAAAAGAAGGCCTTGGGAAAGCCTATATCCGCGGCTTTAAATATGCTCTCACCAATCTAAAATGCGATTACATTATAGAAATGGACGCCGATTTTCAGCATAATCCTAATGACCTTCCCCGCTTTTTAGAAAAGGCTGAGTTCGACCATGAATTTATCATTGGCTCCCGCTATCTATCTTCAACTCAAAAAATTAACTGGCGAAAATGGCGAAAATTTATTTCTAAAATCGCCAACTTTCTTGCCAGAAACATTGCCGGTATTTATAAAATCAAAGACTGCACATCTGGTTTTCGCTGTATTTCTA
>CAZOQT010000030.1:0-13113 GCA_964582265.1 uncultured Candidatus Peribacteria bacterium | reverse complement strand
TCAAGTCTGCTTAAATCCAAAATTGCCTGCTGTTCTTCTGGATTTTTTGGGGCATCACTACCTGTAAAATATTCAAATAATGGCCCAAGTCCGGCATAAGAAGTTCCGACTTTTCCGCCGTATCTGGTAATGTAGTATCCAGAAACTCCTTCGGCAGCAGCTAAAGCCAAATAAGGATTATTTAAGATGCGATTAAAATCACCTCCGCTGGTTAATACGTTACCAAAAAACCAGATAGCAGAGTGCGCCGACATAAGCATGCCTACTAATTGAGTCCCGCGATTAAAAACATTGGTTGAATATTGTCCTTTCAATTCTTCTGTAGCCTTGGCTTCTTGGGCCTCAAATTCGGCCTGAACCTGGGGATATTTTGTTTCCAATTCACGCATAAACCTGGTTAAGCGCTCCTCAGAAATGACATTTTTTTCGCGAGCCTGCGCAATTAACATTTTTCCCTGGCGCAACGTAATCATGTTTGCGGAAAGTAACTCATCAATGGTTTTTGCGGTTTTATTGCGGTGCTCGCCTTCCATCATTGCGTTCAGAAATTGCATGCGCTGCTCCGGACTTAAAAGCTTAATCAAAATTTGAGCATTTGTTTTGCTTATTTCGGCTGTTTTACCCTGTTCATCCGGATAAAGCATGCTGGCAAGCTTATTGTAATCGGCTTTATTTAGCTCTTTCTGGTCAGGAGATTCCGGATCCATTTTTTTAAGCAAAGCCTGAAACTGAGGATCTTGCATGCTTCCGCTAACCTGTTCCAATAAATCACTCAATTTACTGATTTCTTCAACCTCTAAACGCTTTTTGTCGCCTCCCTGTTGTGCCTGCAAATCAAGAATTCCGCTAATAGTATCAACCATTCTTTGGGCTTCTGCATCGGCCTGCTCTAAAATTGGATCAAAATTGGCGTTCACCAATACCCGTTCCTGCAAACTTTTTCTTTGCACGGCGGCCTCAGATTCCAACCTGTTGCGATACTTTTCGTGAATTTTTTCTATGCGCAACTTTTGTTTGTGCTGCAAAGTGCGTAAAGTGCCCAAAGCAATTTCATCTGTAGTGCGCTCTGCCGCCTTGGAATTAAAAGCATCATCCAACTTTTTCTGAGCATCTTTGTTTTTTTCTTTAAGCGTTTTGCGCGCTTTATCAAAATTATCCTGCAGCTCTTTAAAATTTGCTTCATGCTGATCAGCTTTTTGCTGTTCTGGATTTTGATTTGGGTATGACATTTTGTTTATTTATTTTTAATTTTTATTTTTGGCTGAATTTTTTAGACTTATGCCTATAGCCTAAAAAGGCGCATCAGAATATCAATAAATGCTTCATTTTTACCTTCCCATTCGGGAACTTGCGTGCACAAATATTCTCTTAAAGCTACTGGGTCTTCCTCATTCATTTGGATAGATACATCATGATAATAATGCCCCTTATCCAACCTGAAATTTAAGGTTTTTACATAAGGCGGATCATAATGAATCCAAAAAGCTTTTATGTGACTAAAAGGAAAAATTTTATGCCCAATTTTTATGCCAATTTCTGAAATTTTTATTTCTATCTCTTTGGGCGGATGATAATTTTGTAAATAATAATAAACTACTGCAAAAATCAGTATTGCTATAGCCAATGTCCAGTTCTCCTGTAATATTGCGACTAAAGTAAATGCCGCAGCTACAATACCAGCAATTAAATACCAAAGCGCGCCTTTTTCATGTTGAAGGTATTCCGGTGCACGCCAACTAAAAAGCGCTTTATCGTAGAGAGTTTCGTTTGCCTCTGCAAAGTTATGATTGTTGTCAGAAACACGTGCCGAGTTTGAATTTTTATTTAACATGTTTGATTTTTATTTTTTGAGAGCTTTAAATATTCTTTATATTTTAGCAGAAAATGGCTTTTTTCTCTATGTAGTGAGCTTAATTATTCATGAATTCATGTTGACACACTTTTCTTATATTATTAAATAACACACAGCAAAAACTCAAAAACACCAGCCTACACCGCTTTTGATTTAGCATTTGTAAAATAAATTGGCCAATATTACATCTTTTCACGCAACCCATTCGTCCATCTTTCAGCGGCTTGCTTAAGTGTAATATCTATGATCATTTCATCACCATTTTTAAACTGTAATAATTCTTCGTTTTTGGTCTTACCAATCTCATAAATCGGAACATTATTACAATTACAAATTTCCTGTAATTTTAACTCGTTTTCTGGTCTAACTTCCATTACAAAACCACCTGTTTCGCTAAAAAGTTTAATTACATCAACCTTTGAGGTTGAATCAACCGGCACCTTGGATAAATCAATTTCCGCCCCAATTTTTCCTTCTGCGCGTCCGCCAAAAGCCATTTCCGCAACTGCAACAGCCAGACCACCTTCGCTAATATCGTGCGCAGATTCAATCAAACCGGCATTGATCGCATCAACCATGGTGAAAATTTCTCGTTCTACCTCTGCAAAATCAGCAACCGGCACGTTTGCGCCAAGCTCATCATAAAGCCTGTAATATTCAGAACCACCAAGTTCATTTTTACGCTTTCCAATAAGGTAAATCTTACTTTCTGCGCGCTTAAACTGAGTGGTAATGGCCTTGCTATAATCATCAATCTTACCAATACAACACATTACAGCAGAAGGAGGCACATGGCCGCCCTTGCCTTCGTTATATAAACTCACGTTACCAGAAATAATTGGGGTGGCAAATTTTGACTTACCGCTGGCTACGTCAGTGTAATTTTTAAGTTTTATTCCCTCGCAAGCATCCTTAATACCTGTAATGCCTTCAATTAATTCCTCCATTTGCTCAGGTTTTTCGGGATTACCGTAATTTAAACAATCCGTTAAAGCTTGTGGATAAGCGCCTACTGCCGCAACATTACGCATGGATTCAACCACAGCGTTAGCAGCACCGTGATAAGCGCTAATTAAGGCGTAACGCGGATTAAAATCTGTGGAGAAAGCCATTCCAACTTTTTTAATTTTTGCATCTACCGGCTCATCCATTAAAGGCGCAATTACGCTTGCGTCAGCCATTCCAGACTCAATTATTACATATCCCTGAACCTGTTTATCGTATCTTTCATAAACTGGTCTTCTGTGAGCGATGTTTTCTGAGCCCAATAAATCCAGCATCACTTTATTCCAGGCTTCTTTGGAATTTGGAGCAGCAATATTTGGTTCTTTTAACTCCCTTTTAGCTGGGCTGTGTGGCCGATCATATAAAAGACCTTCGGTAATACTATAGGAAGTTGCATCAACTACTTTTTCGCCTTTGTAATTTAAAACGAAATTTCCTTCTTTAACCTTTCCAATATGGGAAGCTCGCGCGTTTTCCGCAACTGAAGGCAAATCCCATTTTTTGTTGTAATGATCCAGAATCATTTGAGTAAGGCTGGGATGACACATCCAGGTAAAACGCTCCTGGGTTTCTGAGCAGGCAATTACTTCTGCCGGCATGCCCTGTAAACCAACGTGTACCTTCTCCAGGTCTATTTCTGCTCCTAAACCGGCTTTAGCTACTTGCTCAACTGTAGAACAGGTTACACCGCCGGCGCCCATATCTTTAAAGCTGATCTTATCCATGTGGCCTTCTTTTTGGAGGATTTCAAACAAATCATAGGTAGCAACCAAAATGTGTCTCTTTAAAAATGGATTCGGCTCCTGTACCGCACCTTTATTTTTTTCTTTTTCTGATTCCTTGAGAATCCCACTGGCAAAAGCCGCGCCTCCCATGCCACTAAAATCTGTAGGCTTACCTACAACAATAATGTCCCAAGCTTCCTGCGCGGCGACTTTAGGCACATATGAATGAATAATATTGGATTCCTTAACCATGCCCACAGAAACAACATTTACTAAACAGTTATCATTGTATGCACTGTCAAAATAAATATCTCCACCCAAATTTGGAATGCCCACAGGATTGCCATAACCGGCAATTCCACTTACTACTCCATTAAAAATCTGACGAGATTGATTTGCTTTTGAACCAGCTTTATTTGGATTTATATCCCCAAATCTAAGCGGATCCATCACACCCAAAACGCGCCCACCCATGCAGGCAATATCGCGAATGCAGCCGCCAATACCTGTAGCAGCTCCTTCAAAAGGAACAATCTGTGAAGGATGATTATGACTTTCATGGCCGACTATCAGGCCGTAACGATCCTCTTTGCCATCTTTATCTTTAAAACGTGCAATTTCCACAATCCCTGCATCTTCCCCAACCCCCAATACCACATTTGGAGCCTGTGTTGGAAGCATCTTTAAATAACGTCTGCTGCTTTTATATGAGCAGTGCTCGGACCCCTGGATCCCCCACAAAATGGCTTCGGTAATAGTTGGAGGTCTATGCAGAATCTCCTCGACTTTTCTGGCTTCTTCTATTGTTAGCCCAATTTTGTGTTCTGAAAGCGCTGATTCAACTTCTGTATCGGACATTTTAGAAAACGCGAGGGTCTGCATGTTAATTAGTAATTAGAAATTATAATTAGTAATCTGGAATGATTTTTTTGATTGCTGCAAGATTTTTTAGCAGCGGAAAAGCATTCGCATTATAGCAAAAATATTTTTGATTCCAACAAGGTTATAAAAAAAAGCAGGTCTTTTTAAGTACCTGCTTTTATATAATGTTTATGATTTGTCCAAAAACCTGGATTATCTCATAAAAGGAAGCAGTGCCATGTTGCGAGCGTTCTTGATCGCAGTGGTTACTGATTTCTGATGAGTTAAGCAAACCCCAGTGTAATAGCGAGGAATGATTTTCTTATACTGACTGATGAATTTGCTGATTAAAGGAAGATTCTTGTAATCAACATATTTCACCTTTTTCTCGCAAAACTGACATGCTTTGTTGTACTTATTTTTAGCCATTTTAGTTATGATTAGTAATTAGTAGGATTGGGAGCTCGGCCGGCTGGCCTCGCTTGGTTTCCCGCTACAGCGGGACTTTTTATGTGCGCTTCGCCTTGCTTGCGCTTGGCTCGCGCCAATTTAAAACACCTCTTCCGGAGGCATCTCTTCTGAATGCATATCATGTTCGTCTTCCATCATAGGCATAGTAGCTACTGAGTCTTCGCCATTAGATGGTCTCTTTTCTAACATGATTAAGTCATTCGCAACGATTTCTGTGCGGAATTTTTTAACTCCTTCTGGAGTATCCCAGCTGCGGGTCTTAAGATATCCTTCAATATAAACCAGTTTTCCTTTTCTTAAATATTTGTGACAAATTTCTGCAAGGCGGGCCCAAGCTACAATTTCATGAAATTCGCTGGATGTGTGGCGTTCCTTATCTCTGGTTGCCCATTCACGGTTAGTAGCAATTCCAAAAGTTACAATTGGCTGACCACTGGCAGTTTGTTTAAGTTCAGGATCACGAGTCAAATTTCCAATAAGGATGACTTTGTTGATGCTTCTCATTTTAATTAGTAATTAGTAATTAATAATTAGTAATCTCGGTAATTAGTAATGGTGGTTTTTATCTAGCAAACATTACTAAAAATTCAGGTCTGGGTTATCGATAATGCTTTTGAGCTTAGCATCAACCTCTTCCAAATCCTTCTTCTTCTTTTTAGAAGCGTCTTCACTTTCTGCCTTGTCTTCTTTAGCCTTTTTTGGTTCTGCCTTTTTCACCGGGCGAGGCTTCTTTTCTTCCTTTTCTGTTTTTTCTTCGGCAGCTTCCTCCGCTACTATTGTATAGTCCTGAGGAATATAAGAACCAGGAAGTGTGATAATCATATGACGTAGAACTTCCGGCTCAAGCCTTAAAGTGCGATCCATTTCCTTAATGGCTGAAGGATCAATCACAAAATCAAGGATGGCATAATAACCTTTTCCTTGTTTTTTAATGCTATATGCAAGGTCACGTAGGCCCCACATTTCGTCATGAAATATTTCACCGTGATTTTCGGTGATTAGTTTGCGCATTTTATCAACGCGCTTTTTGATACCATCTTCTCCAAGATCTGGATTGATGATCGCCATAAGCTCATAGCGTTTGGCATCGGAAAGAACTGTATTGTTCATTCTTTCTATGGGTTAAGTAATAAGGTGCTTAAAGTAGTGGAGCTTGCTCTACTACCAGAAAGAAAGCAAAAGGACTTTAACAAAAAGTCTTATTTAACGCAAGGTGATTGATTATCGTTTTCTCTTTTTAAATTAATGGCTTTAAGCAGCCACAATCTACGTAAAAATGTTCAAATATTGGGTTTTGAGCATGTTTTATTTTCTGTAGCCTTGACTTTTATGTCAAGGCATGCTTGCTTTTTTAATTTTATGTTTTTAAGTAAATTAAAAAACCGCACTTTATGTCTATATCAAGCCATATCGTACCAACCCCATAATATTAACTATACAATATTACTTGACAATATTCTTATTTTTTGGCAACTTTAAGGTCTTGATAAAGGTTTTTTGGGTCTGTAACGTGGATATGAAAGTACAAGTTTTGAGGTAACATACACAAAAGAACGCAGTAAATATTTAACAGTCATTAATATTAGTACTACGCTCAACCCACAACTAGCAGTTAATGAAGATGCGCGTCGCGCACGCCACCTTAAGGTCTTTGCAAAGACTGCAGCTCTTCGTTTTTCAGCTCTCTCCACTTTTTCGACTAAAGTATTAAAGCAAGGAGTTGAAGGCAGCCAAAGGGTTAAAAGTGTTTTAAGCCCATATTTTCATTTTAAAAAGGCAGAAGAAAAAGTAGAAGCTCCTGGACACAAGCTGTTTGTTCGTTATACAGCGCTGGTAGCGGCCTTGTTGATGGTTGGGTCATACACACCTTCCAATGCTTATAGTGAAGGTTCAATTGCCTCATATGCCGATATTGAAGAAATCTGGCAATCTTCTCAGATAGATAGTCCGCTCATGACTGACCAGGAAGGTTACTTAACCAAGATCAATCCACAAACAAGTATTGGCGACCGCAGCACTATGAGCGATTACCTGGTGCATACAGTTGCAGCCGGGGAAAATATTTCTACAATTGCAAGTTCATACAATCTTCATACATCTACTGTCCTTTATGCTAACAGCTTAAATGACAAATCTGTCCTAAAAATTGGACAAAGGCTCTTGGTACCTCCAGTTGATGGGGTAAGTCATAAAGTAGCTAAAGATGATAGTTTAGCCAAAGTAGCCAAGGCATATAACGTAAGTGCAGACGCCATAAGTAAACAAAATGGCATAACAAGTGGTGCCCTGGTTTATGGAGAGGAGATTTTTATACCAGGTGGTAGGCCATTGGCAGTCGATACAGCTCCAGATTTAACCAAAATTAAAGTAAAAACAGGTCGTGATACACCAGCCCGCATTGCAACTTCAACTCGTGTTAACGCAGTAGCATTAACACCTGCTGCTGATGGGGCAATATTACAGGGTTCTAAAGATGTTCCTGTCGGGAATAAGCCATTTATTTTTCCTACTCGTGGACAAATCACACAAGGATTCCACGCTGGTCACTATGCTTTTGATATCGCAAACCCAGATCGTCCTATGATATGGGCAGCAGGAGCTGGTACTGTAACTAAGGTTGTTTCTGGTTGTGCTGACCGCTCTTACACTTGTGGTGGTGGTTATGGTAATCACGTAATTGTTGACCACGGTAATGGCTTGCAAACTCTTTATGCCCACATGACATATCCAACAGTAGCTGTGGGTGATCGCGTTAGCCAGGGTGATGTAATTGGAAAAATGGGTCGTAGCGGTAGAGTTCATGGGGTTACAGGTATCCATTTGCACTTTGAAGTTCGTATAAACGGTAGAAAAGAAGCTCCAAACAAGTATTATTAAGAGCTTTACAAATATTACAGGTCGCTATAAACTACTTTTCGGCCTTTTTGCCATGCAGTAAGCCTTGGCGAGTAAATTCCGTGCCCAAATATCTTATGTGGAAAAAATACTTACATATCGCCTTAAATCTTCCAAGAAAACCATTTTTATTGCTGATAAGGTTTTATCAAAAAACACTATCTCCTGATCATGGCATTGTAAAAGTTATTTTTCCTTATGGATACTGTAAATATCAACCAACTTGTTCAGAGTATGGATACCAAGCTATTGAAAAATTTGGACTTATAAAAGGTATTCCATTAACTTTATGGCGTATTTTGCGCTGTAACCCATTCAGCAAGGGAGGGCATGATCCCATTGAAAATTCAAAATCATAATTATTAATTCTAAATTCCTAATTTCTTCTTCATGATAAAGCGAGCACTCATCAGCGTAAGTGATAAATCAGGTCTAGTTGACTTTGCCAAGGCCTTGGCGGAAGGTGGAGTTGAAATTCTTTCTACGGGTGGCACTGCAAAAGCCCTAAAAGAGGCCGGAATAAAGGTGATCGAAGTATCTGATTATACTGGATTCCCGGAGCTTTTGGACGGAAGAGTTAAAACATTGCATCCAAAAATTCATGGAGGTCTGCTTGCGTTGCGCCAAAAACCGGATCACATGGCTCAAATTGAAAAAATGGGCATTGGAACAATTGATTTAGTTGCTGTGAACCTTTACCCGTTTGAAGAAACAGTAGAGCGCGAAAACGCCACAGATGAAGAAATTATTGAAAATATTGATATTGGCGGTCCCAGCATGATTCGATCTGCAGCCAAAAACTTTGGCTCTGTAACCGTGGTCACAAATCCAATGGATTATGACCTGGTAATCGAAGAATTCAAAAAGAACGGAGATACAAGTCCAGAAACAAGAAAGTTACTTGCACGTAAAGCTTTTTCTCGCACTTACCAGTATGACGAAGCAATTGAACACTATTTTAGAAAGACACTTGGAGAAGCTGAACTATTAGATTTGCATTACGAAAAAGTACAAAGTTTGCGATATGGTGAAAATCCTCATCAAAAAGCGGCATTTTTCCGCAATCCCCTAAATAAGGACGCCAATATTACCAACGCAAAAGTGCTTCACGGCAAACAGCTTTCGTTTAATAACATTGTTGATGGCGATGCAGCCCTGGAGCTGGTAAAAGAATTTGAAAAGCCAACAGTGGCCGTAATAAAACACAATAACCCTTGCGGCGTGGCTTCTGCCGAAACCATTGAAGAAGCTTTTGAATTGGCTTTCAACGTAGACCCTATGTCTAGTTTTGGTGGAGTTATAGCCATGAACCAACCATGCAACATTAACCTGGTCAATTCAATTAATCAAAAAAAATGGTTTGTAGAAATCATAATCAGTCCCAAATTTGAAAAAGATGCTTTAGAAGAGCTTATGAAAAAGCCAAATTTACGATTATTAGAAACTGGCCCACTTAAGGTAGACATGCAAAGTCGAGATATTAAAAAAGTTGCGGGTGGAATTTTGATTCAAACCAAAGATACATATCTTGTGACCGAAAAAGATCTAAAGGTTGTCACAAAAAAGCAGCCATCACCTGAGCAAATTAAAAGTATGCTATTTGCTACAAAAATTGTAAAGCATGTTAAATCCAATGCCATAATTTTGGCTAAAACCGATCCAAAGACAGGCGCGGAAGTGGTTATGGGCATTGGCGCGGGCCAAATGTCACGCGTGGATGCAGTTCATTTAGCTTGTTATAAAGCTGGAACAGAAAGAGCAAAAGGTTCCGTGATGGCATCAGACGCTTTCTTCCCTTTCGCAGATGGCATTGAAATGGCGGCACAAAACGGCATTGAAGCTATTATTCATCCAGGTGGTTCAATCCGCGATAAAGAAGTTGTTAAACGTGCTGATGAACTCGGACTTGCCATGGTAGTAACAGGCGTGAGGTTTTTTAGGCACTAAAATAAGTACCAGAGAAATTATTTTTGGCCATATTTTTCTTCCAAATACTTCACGATTTCGGAGGACTCGTTCATAACCATGCCATCGTCATCAATGACAGGTACTGTTCCGCCTAGTTTAACTACAACTTCTGGCTTATTCGCAAAATCCACTTCTACTTTTTGGTAATCCAATTTAAGTTCAGCCAATTTGCGACGTACTTTTTCACAAAATGGACAATCGGTGTATTGATAAAGTTTGATCATTTCTTTATGAAATTAAGAATTAAATATTTTGGTTGGCATCTGCAATTGCTCGACCTTGTTGAGGAGCACTGGTAAGATCATTTTGATTATAATTACATTTTTTTTAAAGTCACATTTTATTATTATTTATGGATTTTCTTATAATTTTTTTAGCAAAATACTTTTTTATTTTCGTGCTGATTGCTGCGATTATTGTGACATTAATGGAACCAAAAAAGAACCTGGTTAACATTTTAAAATTAGCGATCGCAGCACTACCGGTTTCATTTATTTTTTCCAGAATAGCTTCAGCATTGTTTTATAATCCGCGACCATTTGTGGTAGAAAAAATTGCGCCTTTAATTGACCATGCGGCTGACAATGGTTTTCCATCAGATCATACCTTAATAGTTATGACTGTCACAGCCATTGTTTTTGCATATAATAAAAAAACAGGATTTTTTTTAATTTTATTTTCTTTGATTGTTGGACTAGGAAGAGTTTTGGCAAAAGTGCATCATAGCTTAGACGTTCTTGGGAGCACACTTATAGCTTTTTTGGCCACTTATTTGTGTTTTGCAGTTCTAAAAAAATTAAAAATTCTGCGCTAAGAAATGAGTTTTGTGCAAATTTGAAGGTGATTTTAGCAATTTTCTAGACAAAAAAGTCAATATCTTTTAATATAAGCCAAAGTTAATTTTGTTTTAAAAATGGCGAAAATTTCTGATTTTGTTATAGCAACGATTGGCAGTCATTCAGCTTTGCAAATTTTAAAGGGAGCAAAGGATGAAGGCTTTAAAACCTTATGTATATCTGAAAAGGGTCGTGAACGTGCATATAAAAGTTTTAAAGTTGCCGATGAATTTATGATGTTGGATTCAATGAAGGATTTCTTTAGCATTGAAGAAGAATTAATAAAAAGGAATGCCATTTTGATTCCTCATGGTTCTTTTGTAAGCTTCTTGGGCTGGGAAAGAATGCAAGATTTAAAAGTCATGCATTACGGCACAAAAGGCATTCTGGAATGGGAATCTGACCGTATTAAAGAACGTGAATGGCTAAATGCGGCGGGTCTACGCCAGCCAAAAATCTTTAAAACTCCAGAAGAAATTGACCGTCCAGTGATTATTAAATTTCATGGTGCCAAAGGAGGAAAGGGCTATTTTATTGCAAATAATCCAAAAGAATTCCACGAGCGCATTAAGGATTATGCAAAAGAAAGTGAAAATGGTTATGTAATCCAGGAATATATTGTTGGCGTGCCAATTTATACTCATTACTTTTATTCCAGATTAACCGAAGAACTGGAAATTATGGGCTTTGATAAACGTTACGAATCGAATGCTGATTCCATTGGTCGCATTGCTGCAAAAGATCAGCTGGATGCAAATATTCGCACCTCTTACACAATTACCGGTAATATTCCATTGGTAATTCGTGAATCAATTTTGCCAGAAATTTTTGAAATGGGTGAAAATGTGGTGCGCGAATCCAGAAAATTGGTTGAATTTAAGAGTGGAAAAGTGATGGATAAAGGCTTATATGGACCATTCTGTCTGGAAGCGATCTTGGATCCACATTTGAATTTTTATGTTTTTGAAATTTCCGCGCGCATTGTTGCGGGTACAAACCCATACATAGATGGTTCACCTTATACATGGCTAAGATATAACGAACCAATGAGCACCGGTCGTCGCATGTGCCGTGATATTAAGCAGGCAATAGAAAGTGATCAGCTGGATAAAGTGCTAGGTTGAGCCTTATTTCTCACTTGTGCACGCGCACAGATTTATGGGTTTCAAGTTTGCATACGTCGTGCCGGACGTGGTTGTGCTGCCGCAATTGCATCTGCATCTGCGTCTTCTCCAAACTCTTCCGGAATAACTGCAACGCGCACCCTTGAGTTTTCAGGCACAATACCAGCATCAATTCTCATTTGAGGTGATGTTTCGATTGTTGATTCAAACGGAGGTTTGGCGGCTTTCTGTTCATTCCCCCAAGGGACGCGCAAGTATGGCTCAGAATGTTCCGGGACAGAGTATTCCGCTACAGGCGGGACTTGTTCTGCCAAAATTTTTCTTAATAAATCAACAGCAATATCAATTTGCGCTTTGATTTTTTGCTGATCTCTTGCATCAGCTGATTTAAGTTCATTATTCAAACGACCAATTTCATTAACCAATTGAGCGATATTTTTGGCCTCTGTCTCCACATTGTCTTTTCTTTGCGAATATTCATCCCTGGAAGTAAGGTTGTATCTTCTCATATAGTTTGCGAATAATGAAGCCGAAAGAGCCGCGAAGGTCAGCCCACCTCCTACAATTAGCGCTCCTTTATTATGAAAATGCTCTGCAATCATAAAATCCAGCATTAAAATTAAAGTCAATATTATTGCCATGTATCCAGATATAAATATCGCATTTAATTTTGCTCTATTGATTCTTTGCTCTAACATTTCTCTTAATTGAGGTTCGATTTTTGCAGCAAAATCCGCAGCACTCGCAAAAGTTTCCAAATCCGCTTCAGCTCCCACTGCAGCTACAATTTTCCCATGCTCATTGATGCTGATACTTCTAATGATCAGCATTCCATCAGTAAATACTTTCAACATATTGGCAACAGCAGCCATCTCATGACCACTTGGAACGTACCCATGTTCCAATAATCTGTTAGCGGCATCTTCAAAATTTTTTACCTCCACCTGATTGTTCAAATGTTTACTTCTGTATGCTGACATTTTGGAATATTAAAAATAATTGAAGCTCATACTACAATATATTCTGCGCTACGTCAACATCCTCGGATGAAATATTATTTACAAGTATGCAAAATTATTATGTCTACTTGTGCACGTGCACAGTTTTATGACCGAATTTTGGTTTAAATAAGCTACTTTGATTTTAAAAAATGGCATTAGAAACCAACGCGTTTAATGATCTGCCAGTCCGCACTTTGCCCTTTTTTCATTTTATTGGTATGCTCTGGCCTGCCAATAATTTTTTTCTATGATTTCCCGACAAGCGATTTACGATATTCTTAAAAAATACGACCCAAGCAAAATTTCGATTGGTGTTTTAGGTGGGCACAGCGCTTTAGACGTTTGCCATGGAGCAAAAAAGTATGGTTTTAAAAC
>CAZOQT010000029.1:10422-13198 GCA_964582265.1 uncultured Candidatus Peribacteria bacterium | reverse complement strand
AATTTGTAGTTAGCAAAGATGTTTTAATTCGCTCAGTTTTGCCAAGATTTTTGACCATCAACGATGAAATTAAAATGGGAGCAATCGTCCATAATTATCTTGATCGCGACACTGATTTGGATGTTTCGGTTGAAGCCAGTGGCATAAAATTAAGCGGCGATACAGTTAAACGCGTGCATTTAAAGACGGGCGAAGAAAAGAAAGTGGAATTCACTGCGACAGTTTTGGATCAACCAGAAGCCGTAATTACGTTTAAGGCGCTTGCTGCAGATGACAAAAACATCGGTGACATTCTGGAAAACAAAATGCCAATTCATACTTTTAGCTTTCCAGAAACAGTAGCAACATCAAGCGTTATTTCTGACGATACTAAGCACGTGGAGACTGTTTGGTTACCAAATAATATCGATCCTAAATTTGGGCAATTAACTATTTCCGCAGCTCCTACTTTGGCAACATCAATTACCAAAGGCCTGGAATATTTAATGACCTTCCCATATGGCTGCGCTGAGCAAATTTCCAGTGCTCTGCTGCCAAATTTAAGCCTTAAACAATTAATTAATTTACCTGTAATTGGTAAAATTTCCGGCAAATTGATCGATCAAAAAAATCTTCAAAAAAACGTGGAAAGTGGCTTGCAATCATTATATAAGTTGCAGCAGGAAAATGGAGGATGGGGATTATGGGAAACCAGCCAAGCGACCCCACATGTAACCAGCTACGTGCTATTCACTTTAAATGAAGCCAAAAAGGCAGGCTACACTGTTGACGTGAATGTGGTGAATAGAGGGGTGAATTTCCTTAAAACACATTTGGGCAATAATAATGTTTCTAAATTTGTAGTAACAGACGGAGCAGATCTTGTTATAAGCGAAATTACAAGCGGGACTTTTGTACCTAAAGTTGCAAGTCCTTCAAAGTATGAATTTAACGCACGTGCATTTGCGCTTTATGTCCTTGCAGAAATGGGACAGGGCGATATGGGCTTAACTAATAACTTGTTTGAATCGCGCAAGAATTTAAGCCTTTCCGCGCAGACATATTTAACCATGGCGCTGCAGGATTTAAGCTGGCAAGAAAAATTAAAAGGAGCAGCTTTACAGGAAACAATAAAGAAAATTGATACTTTAAAGAGTGAAATTTTGGTTAAGGCTAAGGAAACTCCAAGAGGTGTGCAGTTTGAAGAAACAACTCCTGATTACAAGTTTTTTGATTCCAATAACCGCACTACTGCTTTGGTCTTGCAAATGCTTAATCGCATAGATCCAGCAAACCCATTAATTCCAAAAATTTTGCGCTATATGTTAATGGAAAAGAAAAATGGTCACCTTGCGTCTACTCAAGAAACGGCAGTTTCATTATTGGCGCTGATTGAATATTTGAAATCAAGCGGAGAATTGAGTGCAGATTATGATGGTATTATTACTGTAAATGGCGCAGAAAAGATTCATAAGAGCTTTTCTGCAAATAATATTGAGACCAGAGAAGAGGTAAAAGTTTCATTAACCGACTTGTTGCAAAATAATTTGGATAATGAAATTACCGCTACTAAAAATGGAAAAGGAAAGATGTATTTTGATATGAATTTACAATACTTTTTACCGACAGAACAAATTACAGCGCGTGATGAAGGGATTGAGGTGCATCAACAATACTTTGCGGTTGATGATAAAAAAGAAGAAAATCCTGTAACTTCTGTTAAAGTTGGTGACAACTTGAAGGGTAAAATGACAATTATTGTACCAGAAGACCGTTATTACGTTTTGGTTGAGGACTTTTTGCCAGCGGGTTTGGAAGGTGTGGATTTCAGTTTAAAGACTGCTCAACAGCAATTGCAGGAAGACAATCAAGGCAAAGGCGGCGCATGTTACAGCTGGGATTGTTTTAATGAGATCTGGAGATTTAACCATACAGAAGTAAAAGACGACCGCATGAGTTACTTTGCTGACTTCCTTCCTAAAGGAGTATATGAAATTGAATATTTTGTGCGCGCAACAACTCCAGGGGCTTATCATGATTTGCCAGCAATGGCTCAAGAAATTTATTTTCCAGAAGTCTTTGGAAGATCTGAAGGAAGAAAATTTTCAATCACTAATTAAAAATAAGTAATTAAATTGAAGGAATTGGAGAATTTGTAGTTTGGTGAGATCTTCATTTAAGCGTATAATTGCGGCAGTTTTAATGGTCTTTTAATGCAAAAGCCTTCACTTTATAAGGAAATTATTAGAAAACTGTTCCATTTGATGGAGTTGCCTGTGCTACTTATGTACACGGTGCTTAGACAGTATTTTTCTCAGAGGATTGGCATTTTAGCCTTAACCCTGCTGTTAATGATTTTGCTGGAGATAGAGTATCTTCGCCTTGAATATATGCCAAAATTGCCTGATTTTATTGCGCTAAGAAAAAGGGAAAAGAATAATGTAACAGGAACTATTTTCTTTATTACTGCAACCATAATTACGTTCGCGGCCTTTGATTATCCAATTGCCATGACCGCAATGCTTCTAACAATCTTTGGTGACCTTGCCTCCGCCCTTGTGGGCATAAAATTTGGTCGCCATCGGATACACAAAAATAAAACTTTGGAAGGGTTTTTAGCTGGTCTCGCCATAAATTGTTTAATTGGCTACTTATTTTTACCCAGTTATCCTGCGGTTTTTTTGAGCATGGCGGTGATTGTATTCCACCCACCATAAATAATAGCTTAAAAAGTAAAATCCGATTTTACTTTTTACATGAATTTTCGAAGAAAGTGAACTGCTCGATTGTTTCAATA
>CAZOQT010000029.1:0-10412 GCA_964582265.1 uncultured Candidatus Peribacteria bacterium | reverse complement strand
TGTATACAGGTAAACTTGATGATAATCTCACGGTGCCCCTGTTCGCAGCTTTCACTGGGCAAATTGTAGCTTACTTCCTAAGCATACCTCTGGCAATCTTCCCTGGGCCGATCATGGACAACTTTCTGAAACTCTTTAACCTTTAATTTTATGGGACTCTTCGATAACACTCTTCAGCAACTTCGTGAGGCAGCTGAGATTATTAATCTGCCTGAAGAAAGCTTACTTGTGATTAGTAAACCAAAAAGAATTCTTGAGGTAAGTATTCCAATTAGAAGAGACAATGGTAAATTAGAGGTTTTAACAGGTTATCGTGTACAGCATAACGATGCTCCAGGCCCATATAAGGGTGGAATCCGCTTTCATCAACAGGTAGACCTTTCCGAAGTAAAAGCTTTGGCGACTTGGATGACCATGAAATGTGCTGTGGTTGATATTCCTTTGGGAGGTGCGAAAGGTGGAATCGCTTTTGATCCAAATCAATATTCCCCTGCCGAACTTGAAAGAATCACCAGGACATATGTACGTATGATTGAACCAATTGTTGGACCAAAAGTGGACGTTCCAGCTCCAGACGTAAACACAGACGCACAAGTAATGGCTTGGGTTGCTGATGAATATTCAAGATTACATGATGAAAATCTATGGGGCGTGGTAACCGGCAAACCATTGGCATTTGGCGGTTCTTTGGGAAGAAATGATGCAACTAGCCAGGGTGGCGCATATATTCTTGAAGAAATCATGTCTAAATTAAACATGGAACCAAAGAATACTACTGTAGCTATTCAGGGTTTTGGTAATGCAGGTTCCAATATGGCAACTATTTTGGGAGAAGCGGGATTTAAAGTTGTTGCTGTCACAGATTCAAAAGGTGGTATTTATTGCGCAGAAGGTGTTGATACTATGGCTACACTTGCTTGTAAGTCTAAAAACGGTTCCGTTGTAAACTGCGGAGGAAGTGAATACCAACCTCATGCTACTGAAGCCTGCAAAAAAATTACAAATGAAGAACTAATTGAAGTTCCTTGTGATGTACTTATTTTGGCAGCTTTAGAAAACCAGGTTACAGGTGCGAATGCTGATCGTGTAAAGGCAAAGGTTATTTTGGAACTTGCGAATGGTCCAACTTCACCAGATGCAGATAAGATCTTACAGAAGCGCGGAATTGTGGTGATTCCAGATATTTTGGCTAATGCAGGTGGCGTAACAGTAAGTTATTTTGAAATGGTACAAAATGCGCAGCATTATTATTGGGATCTGCCAGAAGTTCAGGAAAAGCTTAAGAAGATTATGGTTGCCGCATGGAAGCGCGTAAGTGACACACGTGATAAATATAACTGTACATATAGACAGGCTGCGTTTGCAGTAGCGCTTAAGAAACTTTCTGATCTTATTCAGGTACGTGGTCTAAACTAGCCCCTAATATCAAAAGCACTGCTTAAAAATTCATTTTCATCCAAGATGACAAAGTCGATTTACGGTTTCCATGAGGGAAATAAAGATATGAAAGACTTACTGGGTGGTAAGGGAGCAAACTTAGCAGAAATGACGCTTTTGGGGTTACCTGTTCCACCAGGTTTTACGATTACAACTGAAGTTTGTAAATATTACCTTGATCAAAAAGCGGAAAAGGGTGAAGGTGCATACCCTGCAAACTATGAAGCTGAGCTGGAAGCCCATTTAAAAGCTTTGGAAGATAAAATCGGCATGAAATTTGGTGATGCGGAAAGTCCACTACTTGTCTCTGTCCGTTCTGGCGCAAAGTTTTCTATGCCAGGAATGATGGATACGATTTTGAATTTGGGTCTTAATGATAAAACTGCAGAGGGACTTGCCAAAAAAACCGGAAATGACCGTTTTTGTTATGACGCTTACAGACGCTTTGTGAATATGTTTGGAAATGTGGTTTTAGGTATTTCACACGAAGAGTTTGAAGAAGAAATCGATAAACTCAAGGCAAAAAAGGGCGTAAAGCTGGACACGGAACTTACCGCTGCTGATTTGCGCGCGCTAGTTGGTGAATTTAAGAGAATAGTTAAAGAAAAGGCAGGAATTGACTTCCCTACAGACCCAAAAGAACAGCTTAAATTAGCGATCGAGGCGGTTTTTAAATCATGGAATAATGACAGGGCAATTACCTATAGAAAATTAAACAACATCAGCGGACTATTAGGCACTGCCGTAAATGTGCAGGCCATGGTATTTGGCAATATGGGAAATACATCCGGTACGGGAGTGGCTTTTACACGTAATCCTTCAACCGGGGAAAAAGAATTTTATGGGGAATTTTTGATGAATGCCCAAGGTGAAGATGTTGTTGCCGGAATTCGTACCCCACAAAAATTATCACAATTAAAAGAGGTAATGCCGGAAATTTTTACGCAGCTAAATGGAGTTCGTGAAAATCTGGAAAACCATTATCGAGACATGCAGGATATTGAATTTACGATTCAAGAAGGTAAACTTTATATGCTGCAAACCCGCAATGGCAAGCGCACTGCAAAGGCTGCAATCAAAATTGCAGTAGACATGGTTATGGAAAAATTGATTACCAAAAATGAGGCTTTACTGCGCATTGATGCTAGTTCGTTAAAGCAGCTTCTGCATCCTGATCTTGATCCAAAGGCAGAAAAAAAAGTTGTAGCAAAAGGTTTGCCTGCCTCCCCTGGAGCGGCAGTTGGTAAAGTTGTTTTTACTGCAGATGACGCGGTTAATTGGAGTTTTGAAAGAGATGAAAAAGTGATTTTGGTTAGACGTGAAACTTCTCCGGAAGATATTCATGGCATGCACGTGGCAAAAGGAATTTTAACTTCCACCGGGGGAATGACTTCTCATGCCGCTGTAGTTTGCCGTGGTATGGGTAAATGCTGCGTAGCCGGTTGCGCGGACATTGTAGTTGATGCAAAAAGTAAGACTGTTAAAATTGGGGATTTGTTGATTAAAGAAGGCGATTTAATAACTCTAAACGGTTCCACCGGCGAAGTAATGCTTGGAGCAGTTCCTATGACTACGCCAGAAATGACCGACGATTTTAAAATAATTTTGGAATGGGCTGATAGCGTGCGAAAAATGAAGGTGCGCACCAATGCAGATACCCCAAATGATGCTCGTGTGGCTAAAAATTTTGGGGCGGAAGGAATTGGACTTTGCCGCACAGAACATATGTTTTTTGAAGAGGATAGAATTGGAGCGGTGCGGGAAATGATTGTGGCAAATAATACTGAAGGCCGTAAAAAGGCTTTGGCTAAGCTGCTACCAATGCAAAAAGCTGATTTTATCGGCATTTTTGAAGTTATGGACGATCTACCTGTAACAATTCGCCTGCTTGATCCCCCACTGCATGAATTTGTGCCTAAAACAGAAGCTCAAATGGCCGAACTGGCTAAAGAAATGGGCATGAAAATTGAAGAAATTGAAAAAATTGTGGAAAATTTGCACGAAGTTAACCCAATGCTTGGGCATCGCGGTTCCAGACTTGGTATAACCTACCCAGAAATTTATGAAATGCAGGTTCAAGCGATTATTGAAGCCGCAATTGATGTTAGCGCGCGTGGAATTAAACCTGTGCCAGAAATTGAATTGCCTTTCATTGGCGACCTAAAAGAGCTTAAAGTAAGCCGTAAAATGGTGGAAGGCGTTATTTCAAAATACAAAGATCAAATCAAATTTGAATATAAAATTGGCACAATGATTGAATTGCCACGTGCCTGTTTGATTGCGGATGAACTGGCATTACAAGCCGATTTCTTCTCTTTTGGAACAAACGATTTAACACAGATGACCTGGGGTTACAGCCGTGATGATGCCGGTAAGTTTTTAAATTATTATCTTGATCATGGCATTTTGGATCGCGATCCAACTGAATCAATAGATCAAAAAGCGGTTGGAAGATTAATGCAAATGTGCGTGGAACTTGGTCGTGGAGCAAAACGTGTTAATGCGCAAACCGGTGAGGCCCTTAAACCGCTTGAAATAGGTATTTGCGGTGAACAGGGTGGTGAACCAGATTCAATTAAATTTTGTCATAAAATCGGCTTGGATTTTGTGAGTCTTTCACCTTACAGAGTGCCGATTGCAAGGGTCGCGGCGGCTCAAGCTGCGTTAGTAAATAAGTAATTAATATTTAGTAATTTGGATTGTTTTCTATGCTTAAATTTTTAAAGAAACTACACCGTATTTTTGTTATTATAATTCCTATTTTGGCAGTTGTAGTAGCTATTATTACAGGTTTTCTTCCGCTAAATACCTACATGCGTAATCCGAACTTTATAAAATATCTGTTCGTGATTGTGTATTCTATTTTGTTTATAGTATTTGGCCCATTAATATTTTCTTTGATTAGCAGCGCAATCAGTCATGTTGCAAGAAAAAAACGCTTAAAACAAGTTGGTGTAAAGACTCAAGCCAAGATCATTAACGTGGAAGATACAAATTCATCTATCAACTCACTGCCTATAATTAAACTTACAGTTGAAGTTAAGCCCGGTATTCAATCAACATTCTCAATGGCAATTGCCAGGTTTCAAAAAATAAGCCCGGGGGATGTAATTGAGATTGTTTATGATCCAAGTGATCCCAAAATAGCCCTTCCTACAAGCAGTTTATAATTTGAAAAAACTATTCACCGTGGTGTTCACCCCAATGCAATTTGTTGCGTAACATGCGGTAGTAATTGCTTTGATCTTTAAGCCTAACCAACTTATAGGGTCTTGAAGATTTGCGGATCTTGATCTGATCACCATATTCAAGCGGAATGGTTTTTTGGCCATCCATGGTTAATCCAACATCCTGATGTTCGCGGCGGGCTGTGGTTAAAGTGATTTTAATTTCACGATCGTTTGGAATGACGATTGGTCGAATGGAAAGTGTAGCAGGGCAGATTGGCGTTAAAATTAAGGCTGGAAGTGAGGGGTGAACAATGGGACCTCCGGCAGAAAGTGAATGCCCCGTAGAACCGGTTGGGGAGCTTACAATCAAGCCATCAGACTTAAAAGTAACAACTTTTTGCGAACTTATTTCAACACGCATTTCGATTAGTCGGGCAAAGGCACCCTGGTTAATTACCGCATCGTTAAGGGCCAAAAAGGAATTAACTTTTTCGCCTTTGCGATAATGTGTCACTCTTAACAAAAATCGTTCATCAATCCAAAATTTTCCATTAAAAATTTTTCTTAAATCCTGTTGCAAATTTTGAGGTGTAGATTCTGTTAAAAATCCCAAATTACCAAAATTTACCCCAAGAATCAAAACCGGTTTTTCGCCCATGCAAGCGGCAGTTTTAAGCAAAGTGCCATCCCCCCCAAGAGTTAAAATCATATCGGCCTTTTCTAGAAGTTCTATTTTTCTGTAGCCCTTTTTATTAAATAATGGGCCTGAGTGGGCATCAAAAAGCACATCCTTACCCATTTTTTTAAGCGAATCAACAATTTTTTTTAAGGCACTAAAATGTTCACCAATATTTTTTTTGGTGATCAGGCCGATTTTGTGGAGATTTGAATGCGGTGTTTTGGGCATGTATTTTGAAGTTTTATTTTCTTTTGATCCTTCTTAAATACATTATTAGCACAGATGCCGCTATAAATTCCAAGGTATGTTCACCATTAACACCATTAGATTGTGAACCAGGAGTTTCGCTAATTATCGAACAACTGCCAACATTCTCCAAAAGCTGCGGCATGTCTTTAAGAGAAATTTCAATCTGTTCGCCCATGGTTCTACCATCACCTTCTATGGCCGGTATAACTTTAAGGATGTCGACTTGTCCATTGTGTTCAACTCTGGTCTCTCCTCTTAATGCTCTAATTCTGATTTTATCAATCATTGCTGGACCACCATCTTTTGAAGTTTTATTGATGACAGTTATTGAATATTTACCACCAAGTGGATTTTCTTTAGTAATGGGACTGGTCTGAATTGAGACTGATGATTCACCAACTACCTCAAATATAGCTGTGGACGTTGGATCTGATCCAATCTCCCTTACGCAAGCTTTGCCGCCGTCAGTTAAATGGTAAACGCCATGCTCTGATTTATTGCCTTCAACTGTGGCATCGTAAATTGAAATAACCGTTTCAGGCGAAATCGGAAGAGAAAATGTACCAACACCTTTAATGGTTGCGTGATCATTATTGGTTTCCGCAAATTTTGGCGCGGTTCCTGTGGGTGGACATTCCTCAACTGAAATTTCAGCAACACTGCTTCCTCCGGAGCCACCAAGCCCCTGATTTCCACCTGCTCCACCAGCTCCGTTTGCCCTGCGAACTGTCTCTAAAGCAAATGGTGCTGTTTCTGTATCATCAGTTCTAGCTTTACCAGTAACAGCCACGGCCGACCCAATTGCTGCGCCTAAAATTAAACTAAGGGCAGTTTTAGAACTAAGCGTTAGCCCTTCTAGATGATCATCCGGCTTATCATCTAGGCTTTTATCATATGCACCCTGTATATGATTATCGGCAACGACCGCACTGGGTGTAAAAGAATCCCTGTCTTTATCGTCTGGGCCAAAAGGTTGATTCATATTTTTTGATTCATCTATACAGCGATTTATTATAGCTTTTTTGGCTTGAAATGCAATGCTTTTAGTGTTATTTTTTAATTAGAAGTATTTAATTATGAATTATGAGTAGTCCAAGTTCACCACGCTTATCAGAAGGGGCAAGCGCTGCACCAAGATCAGGTGCTGAGCAAAGTGGTGATGTAAAAAGAATTAAACAACTTTTTAGTAGACTATTTGGGCTAGCAGCTATGGCTTTGGTTAGTCATGCTTGTGGCGGTGAAGCTACTATGGATAAAGCTACTGCACAGGATACTGTACAACAAAGCGCTGCTGTTTCGGATGGCCAAAAAGAAAGTGGAGTGGAAAAACAGGATTCAAGAAGTTTTTATCCTGCGTTTAGCAATCAAGGTGTTGAGATTACAAGTTATAATCCTGAGCCATTCGTTTTGAAAGCTTTTGGCGATAAAAACCGTGCAGGTGAGCCAATTTTTGTTGTAGAAATTCCAGCTGGCAGCCATGAATTAACAAATCAAATTTTGGATGAAGAAACAATGACTTCTTTACCAGGATTAGTATATTGGAAAGCTGAAAAAGCAGAAGGCGCGCCGCTTAATATAGTAGGTGATCCAAGCAAGGTTAATGAGGATAGCATTTATGGCTCTTCACAAACACCTACTCCAAATCTTGAAAAAGAATATCAAGCAAGTGCTGAGTAAATTATTTGCTTGCCATTTCAAACACGCCATCCCAATCTGCTTTTGGCGGGAAGTCTTTTAATACCTCGCAACGTTGAAGGTATAATTTTGATGGTCCGTCATTTGGGTAGTCGGCCAAAATTTGCTTAAACTGCTCTAAAGCTTCCGCAAATTTGCGCTCGTGGTAGAGCTGGATGCCTTTATTGTAAAGCTCCAACAAGACTGAAGCCTTAGGGATCAGTTGGCCTTTATAATTCAAAAGTTCGTAGACTTTCATTGGTTGTTTTTTTCCAACAACTTTAATGATGTCGAGTTCGCGCAATTCAAAATAATCACTAACCTGTAATGCCACAGGTTCACTTATCATGATGTGAGTTGCATATTTTTTGTTGGCTCCCTCCAGCCTTGATCCAAGATTAACCGTGTCACCCATTACCGTATAATCAAAGCGCTCGCTGGATCCAATATTCCCAACAATCACCTCCCCGGAGCTTATTCCACTGCGAAAATCGATCATTGGCTTCTTTTCACCACCTGGAAGCAATGGATCATTTTGCCATTTCTGCAGTAACTGAATTAATTTTTGGCGCATTTTGAGGGCCACCGTGCAAGCTTTTAAGGCATGACTTGGCTCTGCGAGTGGGGCTCCAAAAAAGGCCATAATTGCGTCTCCTTCAAATTTATCCAATGTACCACCTTCACCTAAAATAACCTGAGACATAGCCTCAAAATATTCGTTTAATAGTGCTACAAGGCTTTCCGGCTTAAGACTCTCGGAAATAGTTGTAAAGTGTGCAATATCGGTAAAAAGAACCGTTACAGGACGTTTTTCACCACCAAGCTTCAATTTTTCTGGATGTTCTGTTATTTGATTTACGACTTCCGGGTTAACATATTTACCAAAAGCGCTTTTTAAAGCCAATTTTTCACGGAATTCGGTTACATAGCGATAAATGTAGACCGACATAAAAACGGCAAGAAGCGTTAAATATGGATGTATCAAATCAAGAATCAAACCCTTACTAAAGGCAAAAGGAGCGGCCAAAGTGTATAAAATTGAAATGCCAATTAGCGCCGCAATTGACCAGCGAATGCGGGTAAACATGAACAAAAAGGAACATCCAAAAGCCAAAAGCATGATTATTGCGATTTTTTCGCCTAAGCTTTCGTTACGTAAAAATTTCTGTTCCAAAATAGTCTGCAGCGCGTTGGCATGAACTTCCACACCATCCATTAAATAAGTTTTATTCATTGGTGTGGGCACTTTATCTTTAAAATAAAGGGCAGTTGGCCCGATTAAAACTATTTTATTTTGGAACAATTTTTGTGGACTTTGATTGCCGTAATTTTCCTTGAAAACATCGACAAACGAAATACTTGTATAATTGTCATTTTGTTGAGGGTCAGTGGCATAATTAATCAGCATTTGGCCGTCTTCCAGAGGAATGTTTATTTTGCCACCGTCTGCTTTATTGATTGAATATTGAGCTGGTGAAAAATCGGGAGTGGCAGGAATCGACGCATCACCAAAGAATCGACGTGCGATTGCCAATGAAAAATTTTCGTTATAAGTATTTGATGCTTCGTTAAATATGAATGGCGGTATGCGACGGGCAACTGTGTCGAGGTCGGGGATGTACTTGGCTACTGCTACACTTAAATTTTTTAAATTATTGAATATAGCTAGCGGATATTCCGTGTTTTTTTCCTTACTCTCAATAAAATACCCATTTACATTCTTATCGACTTTTGCAAAAAATATAATGATCGGTTTTAAAGTATTTTCTAATGATGTTTGAAAATTTTGATCGCCGGTTTCGTCTTTCTTGCTTTTATAAAAAAAATCGAAAGCTACTATGCGCGGATTGTATTTATTGATTGAGTCCAAGACTTTTGCAAAATTTGTACGGCTCCAATTTTCATACAAACCTAGGCCATCTTCTGTGCTGAGTGTTTTGTTATCAATGCCCACAATGGTGATATCTTCAACCGGTTTTCTTACAGAATGCAGGTAATCGCTAAATTTAAGCTGTATGGGTAAAAAAGTGTTTAAATAGGCAAGAGCAATAAACAAACAAGAAGCGCAGAAAGCCAAAAGGCAGGTCGCAAATATTTTATTTTTTAAAGTGGATTTTATTGATTGCTTTAGAGACATCAAAAAAATGCTATAAATCTTTATATTATAGCATTTTTTACGGTTTTAGCCCACCTAAACTTATTTAGGCTGCTTTTGACATGCTCGACTTGCGACGTGCGGCGATTCCTAAAATTGTCAAAGCTGCAAGAGAAGCATAAATTGAATCTTGACCAGAGCTGACCGATTCCCATTTAGCACCTGGCACTTCACAACCACAATTACCTGGCTGTTCCGGAGAATTTGGGGTTGCAGGCTTATTATCAACCGGACTGAAACCGCTTGGCTCTGTGCTGAATCCTACAGCCTGATTTCCAGCAGTTTGAATAAATAAATTTGTGTCGTCTGGAATTTGCGTACATTCTTGCTTATCACCAGGCTTATCACCAGGCAAACAAAATTTTGCACTTCCGTCATATTGATGAATAGCAACAAATTTACCGGCATAATCACTATTTAAAGCGTTAAGTGCGGATTTAACTGTATCAGCTTCTTTAGATGTGATTTTGCCAAGTTTAACTGCTTCCTGAAATGCTTTAGGATTTGAACCAATGACCCAAGCTGTACCTTCTGCGCCTAAATCACCTCCCATAAGACCTCTATCATTCCAATTTTTTCCGTTATCGTGCTCTTCCTGCAAAAATCCCTCAAGTACAATGCCAAAACCTGGTGTGAACACATTTGGATATATAAATTTTACAGTGTTGTCTTGGCCTTCTGTGATACCAAAAATTTTAATAACTTTGCCATCTTTTGTAGTGATGGTAACAGGTCCAAGCACTTCGGCCTCGAATGAGCCATCTTCTGGACAAGCAGTGATTTTAAGATTTTTGATATTGTCTACAATAGTGCCATTTTCCAGCTTAGTACAAGTTGGTGTTTCTGCGTCCTTTCCTGAGGCATCTGGGCCGCTATCTGGAGCGCTGGCATCGTCCTTTGGTCCGCCATCTGGCGTGTTTCCACCCATTCCACCGGCACCGCCAAGACCTTCGCCTCCACTACCACCTGCTCCGCCGTTGCCGCCAGTTTCTGTTGTTGTAGTTGTACCACCGGCGCCACCTGTGCCAGTTGTAATTCCAGCATCTGC